>JBGTIA010000702.1:0-2618 GCA_041745835.1 Ilumatobacteraceae bacterium
CAGCGCCCGACGACGTGCCCGAGTCGGCGTTCCATCGCCTCGACACGCAACCGTCTCACTTCACGATCACCGGTATCGACACCGATGGGGCGCGACTGACGATCCGCGAAGCCGAGGACTCGTTCTCCGTGCCGCTGACCGAGCGATGGACGGTCGCCGACGGGGTCGCTGCGAGCGCCACGCTGCTCGACGGTGGCCGGATCGCTGTCGATCTGTCGTTCCTGCACACCCCGCACCGCCTGGAGGTCGAGCTCGATCCGGTGGCCGGAACGTTCGTCGCGCAGTGGCCGCTCATGCCACTGTTCGGCATCGGCGCCGACCATCGCCTGACCGCGCTGCGCACGCCACCCGACTGACGAGGGCGACCGCCGTTCACGTGCCCGTCAGGCGAAGTGGGCGGCGATCTCCGACCAGAACTGTCGATAGTTGGCCGTGCGCTCGTCGGCTGATGCGCCCAGGGTGAAGTCCGGGACGATCAACTCGTCGAAGCCGAGTTCGGCGTACCGTCCGATCTCGTCGACGAGCTGATCGTTCGAGCCGACGATCGACCTCGGGCCCATGTCGCCGCCCTTGATGTTGACGGCGAGTTCCTCGTTGTCGGACATGAAGACGAGCGCCTGGGTCGACTTCCAGATCGTCGACGGGTCGCGGTCGACCTGCTCGCAGGCGGTGTGGAGCTTGTCGAGCGCGCCACCGGCCATGTCGGGGGCGCCCCAGGTGTTCCACTCGTCGGCGTGGCGAGCGGTGATGCGCAACATGCGCGGGCTGCCGGTGCCCACGAGGATCGGCATCGGCGACTGCACCGGCTTGGGGTCTGCCGGTGCATCGGTGATGTCGTAGTACTCGCCGCTGAAGTCGGTTCGCTCGTTCGTGAGGAGCGAACGGATGATCTGGATCGCCTCGTCGAAGCGGGTGACGCGCGGGCCGGGCTCCTGGAGTTCGATCCCGTAGGCGTGGTGTTCGTTGATCTGCCAGCCGGCGCCGATGCCGAGCACCATGCGGCCGTTCGAGAGGTGATCGATCGTCGCCGCGCGGTTGGCGAGGACAGCCGGGTGGTGGACCGAGGTCGGCGACACGAGCGGGCCGACGCGGATGCGCTCGGTGACGGCAGCGATGGCGGGCAGGATGGCCCAGCATTCGTTCACGTCGCCGGGTTGGATCGTTTCGCTGCCGGTGTTCGGCATGTAGTGGTCGGCGTACCACATCCCGTACCACCCCTCCGCGTCTGCCAGTCGAGCGAGGTCGAGCACCTCGGCGGGGGAGCGTTCGGGGTTGGGCCACATCGAGAACTTCATGGTCCGACCGTAGCCCTCACATAGCCTGGACCGCCGTGACGAACCCCGCCGACCCCCACTCGGTTCCCCGCGCCCAGGTCTCCGGGAACCAAGATGGTTCCGCGAGACCCGGGCTCGGGGAACCAGCGGATCACGAGCTGTGGGAGGCTCATGCCGACTGGTGGATCGAGGGGTCCACGGACGGCGCCGACCCGGAGTACGTCGAGCAGATCCTGCCCCTCGCTTCAGGTGAACTCGAAGGCTTCGAGCACGTCCTCGATCTCGGGTGCGGTGACGGGCAGATCAGTCGGATGCTCGCCGCCGCCGGAGCACGGGTGGTCGGCGTCGACCCGACGTGGAACCAGATCCGGGTGGCGCACGCACGTAGTGGGGGCGCTGCGTATGCCCGATCCGCAGCGGCCGAGCTCCCGTTCCCGGACGGATCGTTCGACGCCGTGGTCGCCTGCCTCGTGTTCGAACACATCGACGACGTGGACGGTGCGATCGCGGAGGTCGCCCGGGTGCTGCGCCCGGGCGGTCGATTTTCGTTCTTCCTCAACCACCCGTTGCTGCAGACGCCGGGTTCGGGTTGGATCGACGACCACACCGTGGATCCCCCCGAGCAGTACTGGCGCATCGGGCCGTACCTCGTCGAGCAGGACTCGGTCGAGCAGGTCGAGCGCGGCGTGTTCATCCGCTTCGTGCACCGCCCGCTGTCCCGCTACGTCAACTCTCTCGCCGAGCACGACCTCGTGGTGGAGCGGATGGTCGAACCGCGCCCGCCCGACGGCTTCCTCGACCGTGCATTCGAGTACGCAGACGCGGCCGCCATCCCACGCCTGCTCTACCTCCGCCTCCGACACGCCTGACGCTCCCACCACCGCCGCCGAGCGATGAGCGAGAAGCCGGGATTCGGGCGGTTCGCTCATCACCTCACCCGGTCCGCCGCCGAGCGATGAGCGAAAGGCCGGGATTCGGGCGGTTCGCTCATCACCTCACCCGGTCCGACGCGAGCGTTGAGCGAAAGGCCGGGATGTGGGCGGTTCGCTCATCGCTCGGGGCGGTTTCGGGGGTCGGTAGGGTGGGCGGGGTGGCCGACATCGTGCTGATCACCGGACTGTCCGGCGCCGGCCGATCCGGTGTCGCCGACGTCCTGGAGGATCTCGGTTGGTTCGTCGTCGACAACCTGCCCACGGCGCTGATCGGCACGATCGTCGAACTCGCCGCCAAGCCGACCTCGGACATCGATCGGCTCGCCCTGGTGGCCGGTCGGCAGCACGCCGAGG
This sequence comes from Ilumatobacteraceae bacterium, assembly GCA_041745835.1. GTDB lineage: Bacteria > Actinomycetota > Acidimicrobiia > Acidimicrobiales > Ilumatobacteraceae > Sva-07. The sequence goes on from JBGTIA010000702.1 coordinate 2,561, forward strand.
TGCTCAGCAAGGTCGGTGAGCTCCGCGCCGACGGTCACGACGTGCGCGTCGTCTTCCT
>JBGTIA010000703.1:0-8406 GCA_041745835.1 Ilumatobacteraceae bacterium
GGTGATCGACGCGCCGCTGGTCCAGGGAGACATCGCGGACGGCGAACTCGTCGCCTCGGTGCTGCGCGACCATGCGGTGACCGACGTGGTCCACTTCGCCGCCTACAAGTCCGTCGGCGAGTCGATGGAGTCGCCGGGCAAGTACTGGCGAAACAACGTCGCCGGCACCGCTGAGTTGCTCGAGGCGTGCCGGCTCGCAGGTATCGGGCGGTTCGTGTTCTCGTCGTCGTGTTCGGTGTACGGCACGCCCGAGCGGGTGCCGGTGACCGAGGACGCGACGATCTCCCCCGAGAGCGTCTACGCCGAGACCAAGGCCACCGTCGAGCGGATGCTGCGCTGGTACGGCGTCACCAGCGGGCTGCAGTCGGTGAGTCTGCGCTACTTCAATGCGGCCGGTGCCAGCACCGATGGCCGTATCGGGGAGGACTGGACCTACAGCATCAACCTGATCCCGCTCGCCATGAAGGCGGTGCTCCTGGGCGGCGGACGGCTCAAGGTGTTCGGTGCGGACTACGACACGCCCGACGGCACGTGCATACGCGACTACATCCACGTCGAGGATCTCGCCGACGCACACCTCAAGGCGCTCGACTACCTCGCCGCCGGCGGCCCGACCGTCGAGGTGAACGTGGGCACGGGGGTGGGCTCGTCGGTGTTCGACGTCATCCGCGCCACCGAGCAGGTGAGTGACCGTCAGGTTCCTCATGACGTGGTCGCGCGCCGCCCGGGTGATCCCGTGTCCACCTTCGCCGACCCGGCGCGTGCCCGTGAGGTGCTCGGCTGGACGGCGGAGCGTGGTCTCGACGAGATCGTGCAGACCGCGTACGCCTGGCACCTCAGCCAGGTCTGACGCGTCCCCGAGTCGCCGGCCAGTTCTTGACCGCCTCTTGATGCCGGATCGGGTGCAGGTCCACGGATATCCGACTATTCTCCACCGAGTTGATAGAGAATCGACGATGGAGGAGCCCCGATGACCACGACGACCACGAGCGCTCATGCGAGCCCGACGGCTCGGCTGACCGCCGGCCGGCTGACGCATCTGCAGCGGCTGGAGGCCGAGGCGATCCAGATCATGCGTGAGGCGGTCTCGGAGAGCGAGCGCCCGGCGATGCTCTATTCGATCGGCAAGGACAGTTCGGTGATGCTGCACTTGGCGATGAAGGCCTTCCATCCGTCGAAGCCGCCGTTCCCGCTCGTGCACGTCGACACGACGTTCAAGTTCCAGGACATGTACGCCTTCCGCGACAACACGGCGAAGGAACTCGGCCTCGACCTGATCGTGCACCAGAATCCGGAGTGCATCGAGAAGGGGATCAACCCGTTCGATCACGGCTCGGCGGTGCACACCGACATGTGGAAGACCGAGGGCCTCAAGCAGGTCATCGACGCCAACAAGTTCGATCTGTGCTTCGGCGGCGCCCGCCGTGACGAGGAGAAGTCGCGGGCCAAAGAGCGCATCTTCTCGATCCGCACGGCGCAGCACCAGTGGGACCCGAAGCGCCAGCGGCCCGAGCTGTGGCAGGTGTACAACGCCCGGCGCAGCAACGGCGAGACGGTGCGGGTGTTCCCGATCTCCAACTGGACCGAGCTCGACGTGTGGCAGTACGTGCACCTCGAGCAGATCCCGATCGTGCCGCTCTACTACGCGGCGCCGCGGCCGGTGGTCGACCGTGACGGCACGTTGATCATGGTCGACGACGACCGAATGCCGCTGGGTGTGGGCGAGGTGCCCGAGATGAAGTCGGTGCGGTTCCGCACGCTCGGCTGCTACCCGTTGTCGGGGGCGATCGAGAGCGGGGCGGACACTTTGACGGGGATCATCCAGGAGATGTTGCTGGCGACCACGTCGGAACGTCAGGGACGGATCATCGACTTCGACTCGTCGGCGTCGATGGAGAAGAAGAAGCAGGAAGGGTACTTCTGATGGCGCATGCATCGGAGTTGATCGCGGAGAACATCGACGAGTACCTGACGTCGCACCAGTACAAGAGCCTGCTGCGGTTCATCACCTGCGGCAGCGTCGACGACGGCAAGAGCACCCTCATCGGTCGGCTCCTCTATGAGACGCATCTGGTTTTCGAGGACCATCTCGCGGCGCTCGAGGCCGACTCGGCCAAGGTCGGCACGCAGGGTGGCGACCTCGACTTCGCGCTGCTGCTCGACGGCCTGTCGGCCGAGCGTGAACAGGGCATCACGATCGACGTCGCCTATCGGTACTTCTCGACCGAGCACCGCAAGTTCATCGTCGCCGACACCCCCGGCCACGAGCAGTACACCCGCAACATGGTGACGGGTGCGTCGACGGCCGACGTGGCGGTGATCCTGGTCGACGCGCGCAAGGGTGTGCTCACCCAGACCCGCCGCCACAGCTTCCTCGTGTCGCTGCTGGGCATCAAGCGCGTCGTCGTTGCGATCAACAAGATGGACCTGATGGACTACTCGCACGAGGTGTTCTCGGCGATCGAGGACGAGTACCGCGACTTCGCGCGCCGGGTCGGTCTGAACGACGTGACGTTCATCCCGCTGTCGGCGCTGAAGGGCGACAACATCGTGGTGCCGAGCGCGAACACTCCGTGGTACCGCGGCCCGACGCTGCTCGGCTTCCTCGAGACGGTGCCGGTCGACGACGATCTCGCCGAGCAGTCGTTGCGGATGCCGGTGCAGTGGGTGAATCGCCCCAACCTCGACTTCCGCGGCTTCTCGGGACGCATCGTCGGCGGGTCGATCAAGCCGGGCGACCCGATCCGTGTGTTGCCGGCGGGAACCACCAGCACGGTCGAGCGAATCGTGACGATGGACGGCGACCTCGACGAGGCGATCGCCGGCCAGTCGGTGACGATCACGCTCGCCGACGAGATCGACGCCAGCCGCGGCGACTTGATCTGCGCGGCAGACGATCCCGCCGAGGTGGCCGACCAGTTCGAGGCGCACGTCGTGTGGATGCACGAGGACGAGATGCTCCCCGGCCGGCCCTATCTGGTCAAGATCGGCGCCCGCACGGTGGGAGCGACGATCTCGCAGCCGAAGTTCCGCATCGACGTCAACAACCTCGACCATCTCGCCGCCACCACCCTGGAACTCAACGAGATCGGCGTGTGCAACGTCAGCCTCGACCGGCCGATCCCGTTCGATCCGTACGACACCAATCGCGACACCGGCGGGTTCATCGTGATCGACAAGCTCACCAACGTCACCGTCGGCGCCGGCCTGCTGCACTTCGCGTTGCGTCGTTCGCACAACATCCACTGGCAGGACGTCAAGGTCGACAAGGGCGCCCGATCCGAGCTGAACAGCCATGCGCCGGCGGTGCTGTGGTTCACCGGTCTGTCGGGGTCGGGTAAGTCGACCATCGCCAACATCGTCGAGGCGAAGCTGCACACCCAAGGTGTGCGCACCTATCTGCTCGACGGCGACAACGTGCGTCACGGCCTGAACCGCGATCTGGGCTTCACCGATGCCGACCGGGTGGAGAACATACGTCGCATCGCCGAGGTGGCGGCGCTGATGGTCGACGCCGGACTGGTGGTGTTGGTGTCGTTCATCTCGCCGTTCCGGGCCGAGCGCCGTCTCGCCCGGGACGCGGTGGAGGACGGCGAGTTCATCGAGGTGTTCGTCGACACCCCGCTGGAGGTCGCCGAGCAGCGAGACCCGAAGGGTCTGTATGCGAAGGCCCGCCGAGGCGAGCTGACGAACTTCACCGGCATCGACTCTGCCTACGAGGCACCCGAGCAGCCGGAGGTGCTTGTCGACACCAGCGTGCTGACGGCGGAGGAAGCAGCCGAAGCCGTGATCACCGCATTCGAGCGCAGTGGTCTGAAGGGCTGAGGAGAGGACTTCAATTGTCGTCCACGGCGTGCCGACCCGTCGGTTCAGGAGCCGGAGGCTGTCTGCCGTCCAAGACCGCTCAGGCCCGAGCTGGCAGTCTCGTGACATCCGGTTGCTGCCCTGCAAGGTGCTGTGTTCGCAGAGGCAGTTGCGACAATCAGCGTTGGTCGGTCACACGCCGCGCCCGAAACGATTCAGTGTATTGAGCGCCCATTCACCTGACGGCGGATACAACGCAACAGCACATGCGAGCGGTGCTCGCCATTGGCGGGGATTGCGCCGAAGCGCCCTTCCCGCCCATCTCCACGCCTCGCGACGTTTACCCTGGTTCGCGTGCGCAAACGCAATCTTGGCCATCAACCTGGCTGCTCCGCGATCGTCGGCGGCGATCGCAGGGTAGTTTTCGAGCAACCACTCCGAGCTGGCGATCTTGGTGTCCCAGCGTCGCGCGAAGTACGACGACCGCCCCCAGACAACCGTCACCAGCGGTAGGTCGACATGTGAGATCGGCGCCAGGGCGCTTGCGCGCAATAGCAGGTCCCAGTCCTCGTTCTGACTCCCGGGGATCTCCTCGCTGACCAATCCGAGCGAACCGAGGAGTGATGCTCGTCTGATGACGAACGTCGACGCGTGGAGCATCGACATTCGCGATCGGATCAGCGCATGGTGAGAAATCCGATTTGTTCCAGCAAGCCGGGGAGTGATGCGACCTTCATGTGCGACCAGGATCGAGGATGTGACGAAATCCGTCAATGCGTTGACGACTCGCATCTGTTCGCGCAGCTTCGTACTATGCCAGACGTCGTCATCGTCGCAGAACGCGATCCACTCCGCCTCGGCCGCAAGGATGCCGGTGTTTCGAGCTCCTGAGAGCCCTGGTGTGCGCGTGTTCGCCAGTACTCGGACAGGCCGACATCCGGAGCGTTCGAGCGAGAAGTCGGGTTCGCTCCGGTCGAAGACGACGATAACCGAGAGTGGACCGGTGTAGCACTGATCGCGCGCTGAGGCGATCGCTTCTCGGAGTTCGTCAGGTCGTGGGCGCGCCGGGATCACGACGCACACGCTAGGCGCCTGCTCTCTCACGCCCTCAGGTTCCGCCGTTCCGCCACGGTGGTACATGATAGCTAGGGATTAGTCGTGTGGGCCGGAGGGGCGTCGTGACCTTTCTTGGGGGCGCGGGTTCCCCTCGGGCGCCGACGCCCAGCGCTGGCATGGCGTCGACGGACGTCGAGCTACTTGACGTCGGCACGCTGACCGCTGACGAGGCTGCGGAGGTCGTGGTCACCGCATTCGAGCGCGTGCGGCCATGGTCCGGCTTCAGATCGTCGGCGTCGCGCCGATGAGTCTGTGTGCAGGATCGATACACCGACGACATCGGACAGTTCATGAAGGTCGCGCTGCTGCGATGGCTGGTGTCGCCGTCGCCGTACGGGCAGGGGCATCGGCTCGGCGTGACCTGGTTGCAGGAGCCGGGCGGACATCACCGGCTCGACGGTGATCACTTCACCTACCTCCAGCCGTCCCTCGGCGCCGGCGAGGAGCTGCGTTCCCTCGATCCGGATCTGTACGACCGGCTGCGGCTGATGGCCAGCCGGTCGGGTCGACCGGTGTCCGTACGTGAGACGTGTCGCGCATTGCCGTCGGACACCGTGCGATTCGACCGTCCGTTACGGTTCGACGATCTGGTGCGAGACGATCCCGCTGCACGGGCAGTCAGCCGGCAACGGTGGTTCCACGAGGCGATGGTGGCGGTTACGCCGTGCTCGCTCGTGTTCGTCGATTTCGACCACGGTGTCAACGACGCACACGTGCTGTCGTCGTCGGGCGATCTGGGCGACGGCGTCTCGATGTCGGAGGTCGCCCGATTGATCGATCGCGGCCAGAGCGTCGTGACCCACCATCTCGCCGACCCGTCGCAGCCGGTGGCGGACCTGGCCAAGGCGCACATGAGCGACGTCCACGGGGCCCTGGGCGTGGAACCGTTGGCGATGGCGCAGCAATTACACGGCTGCGTGCGAGTGTTCACGGTGATCCCGCACGAGCGGCACCGCTCCGACCTCCAGGACCGCGTGGGTGCGCTGCAGTTGTCACGTTGGGGCGACGAGTTGCACGTCTACCGCTGGCGAAACGAACTCCTCACCGCCCGAGCGTTGAGCGCGCCGGTCCGGCAACCCGTAGCGGCGGGCGGGCGGATCACTCGAACAGCGACGGTGGGAACCCGCCTGTGCTGATCGGGCCCCATCGGGTCGGTTCGATCAGGATCACCGACTTGCCCTGGTCGTCCATCGCCTGGCGGTATTCGTCCCAGTCGGGGTGTTCGCCGGAGATCGACCGGTAGTAGTCGACGAGGCCGTCGGCGGCTTCAGGCATGTCGAGCACGGTGGCGTCACCGTCGATCTGGATCCAGGCGTCGTCGAACCGGTCGCCCACGACCAGCACCGACACACGTGAGTCGCGGTGGGCGTTGGCGGACTTGGCTCGGCCGGGATAGCTGGCCACCGAAAGGAGTCCCGACGCGGTCATGGCGCCGGTGACGAGGCTCATCTGCGGTCGCCCGTCGGCTCGCATGGTGGTGAGCACCCAGTGATGCTTGTCGGCGACGAACTCGTCGAGGCCGGCGCGGCCGACGGTGACGTTGCTCGACATGTGGCGAGCGCGTGGGTCGTTCTTCGGCAGGTTTTTCATCGCCTGGCCTCCTGGTGCGTGGTCGGTGTCGCAGTCTCGCGCGGGCCGGTCCGCCTTCCGCCGGGCTCCGGCGTGTCCGGTGCCCGGCGGGGGGCGTGGTCGATCAGGCGGTCAGCCGAATTCGTTGATCCAGTCGAGCTCGACCTGACGGTCGATGCGGAACGCACCACCGACCCCGGCGCAGTTGCCGTTGAGACCGAAGGAGGTGACGCCGCCGATCACGTTGGTGTCTCCGATGAAGATCGGCCCGCCGGAGTCACCGAAGCACGTCCCGCCGCTGCTGGCGTCGCCGCTCAGGAACATCGAGTTCGTCGGGGGCAGGTTGCCGGTGTCGAAGTTGCCGATGCCGGCCACGCCGTTCGTGTTGACCACGAACAGGTCGGCCTTGCGGCGCACCAACGCGTCTTCGACCTTCACCGGGTTGATCAGCTGGAGGCCGTATCCGACCGCCTCGACCGCGGCCTTCTTGCGGCCGTTGGCGAGTTCGTCGACCGCACCGACAGCCGGGAGCGCTCCGTACTCGGACAGCCCGGTCACACCGTCGCCCTCGAGCTCGACGACGCCGAGGTCGTAAAGCAGGAAGGCGTCGGGCACGTACAGCGGGTGGGTGTACGTCTTGCCGTCATACGTGTCCAGCCCGCCGAACGGGTAGGTGCTCGCGGTGGGCGGCGACACGCGGGTCACCTCCTCGTCGAACCAGATCGTCGCCTGCGTCGCGGGTGACTCGGTGCAGTGGCCGGCGGTGACGAACACCGTCGGCGAGATCAGCGTGCCGCTGCATCGCCACAGCGGGGCGCCGGTGTCGTCCTTGGCGACCATCAGTCCGACGTACGGGTGCTCGCCGTCGTCGGGCGCGCCCCCCTTTGTGATGGCCGAGACGGGCAGGGCGGTCAGTGCGGCAGCTGCCGCGATCAGTGGAATCAACAGGACACGTTTCATGGGAGTTCCTTCCCTCGTGTCGCCGCCCCGACGATTGGCTGTGACGCCGCCCGCCGGCGTCAACCTAGTCATCCGGAGAGGGCTGCTGTCAAACAGGCCTCCGCGTTCACACGCGTGACCATCGTCGGGTGCCAGGATGGGCTGGGCGGGCGCCAGATCGTCGAGCCGATACCCCGGGAGCGGCGACCGAGATCCCGCACGAGCCCGCGGGCGGGTGGGGGATGAGGACCGATTCTTGACGCAACCTTGACAGATTGATACAACCTGTCCACTCGCCGAGTGGGGCGGGAGACGGCCCGGAAGCCGTCGCCGGATTGGAGAATGGGTCGTGTCGAGGTCGGACAACTCGGTTTCGGGCATCGCGCGACAACCCCTCCGATCACGGCTACGGTCGTCATCGTGCCCGATGCGTCCCTCCGCTCGGCGGTCGCCATGAACCGCGCAGTCGTTGCCGCACGACGGCGCCTGCCCGCGGTGCATTTCGCCGTCGACAGCTTGCTCTGGGTGGTGTCGATCCCACTCGCCGTGTGGTTGCGCTACGACTACCGCTTCTCGCGGCTCACCGGCGACGTGCTCCCGCCGATCGTGCTCGCTGTCGTGCTGCAGGGCTGTTTTGGCCTAGGTACGGGCCTCTACCGCCGTCGCTGGCGGTACGGAAGTTTCGACGAGGTTCGCGTGGTGGCGCTCACCGCCGCATCGGTGGGTGTGGTGTTGACGGTGGGGTTGTGGCAGTGGAAAGGCATCCCCCGCTCGGTCCCGGTGCTGGCCACCGGCCTGTCGCTGCTCGGCCAGATCACGGCTCGGTCGATGTGGCGGCTGCACAACGAGCGGTTGCGCCGCCCGAACGGTGACCATCTGGAGCGGCTGGTGGTGGTGGGGGCCGGCGAGGGCGCCGACCAGATCCTGCGCACGCTGCGGGGAGCGCCCGATTCGAGGTACACGCCGGTGGCCCTGCTC
>JBGTIA010000704.1:0-6026 GCA_041745835.1 Ilumatobacteraceae bacterium
CCCAGATCAGGCCCGCAGCAACGACGCGCTCGGCGACGTCCGCGTTCTCGGCGAGGAAGCCATAGCCCGGATGGACCGCCTCACATCCGTGGGCGAGCGCGATGTCGATGATCGCGTCGCCGCGCAGGTACGACTCGGCCGGCGTCGACCCGCCCAGGGCGATCGCGACGTCGACCGAGTCAACGTGCAGCGCATTGGCGTCCGGTTCGGAATAGACGCCGACGGTGGAGATGCCGAGGCGGTGCGCCGTCCAGGCGATCCGCACGGCGATCTCGCCTCGATTCGCGATCAACAAACGCGCGATCGGCACGATGATCGGAACGTTCGCCATCAGTGCCTCCACACGCCGTACTCGGTGGCACCGTGCACGACGTTGCTGTGCACCGCCGAAAGCGCCATCCCCATCACGGTACGACTGTCGGCGGGGTGGATGATCCCGTCGTCCCACAGTCGCCCGGTCGAGTACAGCGCCGTCGACTCGTGCTCGATCTGGGCCTCCAGACCGGCGGTCTGGGCGTCGAGCGCCTCCTCGTCGACGTCAACACCGCGGCCGGCTGCCGCGTTGCGGGCGACGATCTCCATCACGCCGGCCAGCTGCTTGGGACCCATCACTGCGACCCGGTGGTTGGGCCAGCTGAAGATGAACCGGGGGTTGTAGGCCTTGCCGGCCATGCCGTAGTTGCCCGCGCCGTAGCTCGCTCCGACCATCAGGTTGAAGTGCGGCACGGTCGAGTTCGACACGGCGTTGATCATCTTCGCGCCATTGCGGATGATGCCGCCCTGCTCCGCCTTCGAGCCGACCATGAACCCGGTGATGTTGTGCAGGAAGGCAAGCGGGATGTCGCGCTTGTTGCACAGCTGGATGAACTGCGCCCCCTTCGACGCCTCCTCGGAGAACAAAATCCCGTTGTTGCCGAGGATGCCGACCGGGAACCCGTGGATCGATCCCCACCCGCAGACGAGCGTGTCGCCGTAGAGCGGCTTGAACTCCTCGAACCGGCTGCCATCGAGCAGCCGTGCCAGCACCTCACGGATGTCGAACGGGATGCGGACGTCGGCCGACGCGCAGCCGAGCAACTCGTCCGGATCGTAGAGCGGCGGGTCGTCGGGCTCGGTCGCGCCGGGCCCGAGCTTCTTCCACCCCAGGTGACGAACGATGCCGCGAGTGATGCGGATCGCGTCGAGTTCGTCGATGGCCAAGTAATCGGACAGGCCGCTCGTGCGCGAGTGCATCTCGGCGCCACCGAGCGTCTCCTCGTCGACGATCTCGTCGATCGCCATCTTCACGAGTGGCGGCCCGCCGAGATAGGCCGTGCCGCGCCCCTTGACGAACACGGTGTAGTCGCTCATCCCCGGCGTATACGCGCCACCCGCAGTGTTCGGTCCGAACGCCATCGTGATCGACGGGATGCCGAGCTTGGAGAGCTGTGTCAGGTCCTTGAAGCTGGCCCCTCCCTGGATGAAGAGGTCGGCCTGGCGGGGCAGATCGGCGCCGGCCGACTCGTTGAGGTTGATCACGGGGAGGCGGTTCTCGCGGGCGATCTCGTTGAACCGCGCGGTCTTCTTCCACGACGTCGGGTTCGCCGATCCACCTCGGTAGGTCATGTCCGACCCGGTGATCGCGCACTCGACACCCTCGACGATCCCGATACCGCAGGCCGACCCGACGCCGACAGGGTCCTGGGTTCCCCATCCTGCGAGTGGGCTGAGTTCGAGGAACGGCGTGTCGGGATCGATCAGCGCCTCGATGCGCTCCCGCACGAGCATCTTGCCGCGGGCGCGGTGCCGGTCGACGTACCGCTGACCGCCGATCGTCGGCACGCTCGCCAACTCGGCAGCGACGCCGTTCCACAGCTCCTGCATCGCCGCCAGATTCGCCTGATACTCCTCCGAACGAGTGTCGAGCCGACTGCGGATCACGGTGCCGATGGTCACGAGCGTTCACCGTAGTGGAGCGACTGCGACCGGCTCCGAAGCGCACCGTTGCGCACCGTCCGAGACGAACCCGGCCCCGTCGATCGGGTACACCTTCGCCATGGACGTCACCGAAGTGCTCGCCGATCTCGTGGCCGAACAGCAGGCCCTCGACGACATCGTCGCCGGTCTCGACGCACCGCAGTGGCAGCTGCCAACGCCGAGCCCGGGCTGGAACGTCGCCGATCAGATCGCGCACCTCACCTATTTCGACGGAACGGCGGCGCTGGCGATCACCGATCCTGCAGGCTTCCAGGACGCGATGAACGCGCTCCTTGGATCGGGCGGTGCCGGCGCCGCGTCGGCCGACGACATCACCCTCGGTCCATCGCGGTCCATGGCACCCGACGAGCTCCTCGCAGCGTGGCGGGCGAACCGCGCGACACTCACCGACGCCGGCGGCACCCTGGACAATGACACCCGCGTCGCGTGGTACGGCCCGTCGATGGGATCGAAGTCGTTCCTCACGGCACGGCTGATGGAGGTGTGGGCACACGGCCAGGACATCGTCGACGCAGTGGACGGCACTCGAGCGCCGACCGACCGGCTACGCCACATCGCGCAGCTCGGCGTCATCACCCGTGGATGGACCTACATGAACCGTGGGCTCGAGGTGCCGTCGACGCCGGTGCGCGTCGAGCTGACATCGCCGACGGGTGAGACGTGGTCGTTCGGGCCCGACCCGAGCACCGATCCGGCCGCCGAGTCGATCGTCGGCCCCGCTGTCGATTTCTGCCTGATCACCACCCAACGGCGCCACGTCGACGACACTGCGTTGGTGGTCACCGGCGCCTCCGCTCGCGACTGGATGGAGAAGGCGCAACTCTTCGCCGGCCCTCCGTCCGACGGTCCCGCCCCACGCGCCGCCTGAACCGACCCGAAATGTCCGTCGAATGTTGCGCCCATCGCAACTCTGACGGGATTTTTCGGGGTGGTGGGTGCCTAAGGTCGCTCACATGTCGAAGATCACGCCGTTCACGATCGACGTTCCCGACGGCTTACTCGACGGTCTCCGCTCGCGTCTGGCGAACACCCGCTGGCCCGAGGCCGAACTCGTCGACGACTGGTCGCAAGGGACGCCGCTGTCATACGTGCAGGACGTGTGCGCCTACTGGGCGAACGAGTACGACTGGCGGGCACGGGAGGCGCTCCTCAACCGGTTCGACCAGTACACCATGCCCGTCGACGGGCTGACCGATCCGGGGCTGCACTTCGTCCACGTCCGCTCGCCGCACCCCGACGCGATGCCGCTGTTGATCTCGCACGGCTGGCCCGGCTCGATCGTCGAATTCCACAAGGTGATCGGCCCACTGACCGATCCGACCGCGCACGGCGGCGATGCTGCCGACGCGTTCCACGTCGTCGCACCGTCACTTCCGGGGTTCGGATTCTCCGGCAAGCCGACTGCGACGGGCTGGGGCGTGGCGAAGATCGGCGAGGTGTTCGCCGCGCTGATGGCGGCGCTCGGCTACGACCGTTACGTGGCGCAGGGCGGCGACTGGGGTTCTGCGATCACCACCGCCATCGGGGGCACCGATGTCGGGCACTGCCGTGCGATCCACGTCACCCTCGCGATGGGAGCGCGTCCCAAACTCGACGGCGAGCCGACTGCCGAGGAGCAGCGCGCACTCGACGGGCTGACGTACTACGCCGAGTGGGACTCGGGTTACTCCAAGCAACAGGCGACCCGGCCGCAGTCGGTGGGATACGGGCTGGTGGACTCGCCTGCGGCACAGGCGGCGTGGATCCTCGAGAAGTTCTGGGCGTGGACCGACTGCGACGGCCACCCGGAACACGTCCTCACACGCGACGAACTGCTCGACAACGTGATGCTGTACTGGATCAACGGCAATGGCGCGTCGGCGGCTCGGCTCTACTGGGAGAGCTTCGGAAAGGGACCTCGTCCGGCCACGGTGACGATCCCGTCCGGATTCACGGCCTACCCGAAGGAGATCGCGCCACCGGTGCGGGCATGGGTGGAGGATGCCTTCACCGACATTCGCTACTGGAACGAGCAACCTCGAGGTGGGCACTTCAGCGCTTTCGAGGTACCCGACCTCTTCGTCGACGATATCCGAGCCTGCTTCCGTCAGTTCCGCTGAGGCCCGGGCCGCTGACATCCAGGGCAGTCGGGTAACTTGACCCGCGGGTCAAGTGCCCGCCTCATCCCCATGACCGCCTCCGCCCAGATCGACACGCCGCCCGACCACGGGTACCGGCCCGGCACCGCTCGCGCGGCCTTCTCGTACCGCGGGTTCCGGATCATCTTCATCGGTCTGGCGCTGTCGAACATCGGTACGTGGATGCAGAACTTCACGCTGCCCGCCTACATCGACGACCGCACCGGGCGGCCGGCGCTCGTCGGTCTGATGGTGTTCGCCCAGCTCGGCCCGCTGCTGGTGCTGTCGATCCCCGGCGGCGTGCTCGCCGACCGCGTGTCGAAGCAGAAGCTGCAGCTCACCATGCAGACCTGCTCGGTGTTGCTCACCATCGCCATCGCGTTCTTCGTGGCCCGAGACAGCGCACTCTGGACGATCTTCGCCGCGCAGCTCGGCATCGGCATCGCCAACGCCCTCAATGCGCCGGCGTTCCAGTCGTCGATGCCGTTGCTCGTGCACCGTCAGGACCTGCCGGGTGCCATCTCGCTCAACTCCGCGATGATCAACGGCACCCGTGTCGTCGGACCCGTGCTGGCGGCGCTCCTCGCCGTCGCCGGGCTCAGCGTTGCGAGCATCTTCCTCGTGAACGCGGCGACCTACCTCTTCTTCATCGCCGCGCTGCTCATCGTCCGAATGCCCGACGTGCGCAGTGGCAACACCGCTCGGGGGTTCCGTTCGCTCACCGTCGGGTTGAAGATCGCCAAGGAACGACTCGTGTTGAACCGACTCCTGCTCGGCATGTTCCTCTTCTCGCTGTTCAGCCTCGTCTACATCGGGCTGTTCCCGTCGATTGCCCGACTCAACTTCGACATCGCACCGGCGAGTGCCACCTATCGATGGCTGTACGCCACCTGGGGTGCCGGTGCCTTCCTCGGCGCACTCTCCGTGGGGACATTCCTCTCGTCGATCGACCGCAGAGTGCTCATCGTGCGCGGCTTCACCGGGTTCGCGGTCGCCCTGGCAGTGTTCTCGCAGATCCGGGGACCTGCTCTGGCCTTCCCCGTCGGGTTCGTGCTCGGCTTCTTCTACTTCATGACCGCAACAGCGATCACGACCACGTTCCAGCTGAACATGAAGAACACCGAGCGAGCCACCGTCATGCCGCTGTGGTTCATGGTGTTCGGCGGCACGGTGCCGATCGGCAACCTGCTGTTCGGTGTCGTGATCGAATGGATCGGCGCCAGGGCGGTGCTGGGCTTCGGCGCTGCGTTTGGGTTGTTTCTCGCCTGGTGGGTGGACCTCAGACGGATGCCGGAGTCGGCGTTCCTGGCCGTCGAGGACGGCGGCGAACCGTTCACCCCGACGAACGCGACTCGCCTGCTCTGAGGAGCGCGGCGACAATGCGTTCCAGACCTGCCGCGCGGCTCGCCTTCACGAGGACCACGTCGCCGGGTCCGACGGACCCCAGCGATCCGGTCGGATCGTCGTCCGGCTCGACGCCGTAGAGGTCCGTGCCGACCACGACCAGTTCGAGACCCAGTTCGACAGCCCGTTGCGTAATCTCCCGATGCGCGGGTTCGGGATCGTCGATCTCGCCCATGAGTCCGAGCACGGCGACTCGTCGCTGGGCGTTCATCGCGGCGAGGGCGTCGAGCGCGGCGTGCATCGACGTGGGATTGGCGTTGTAGGCATCGTTGACGATCGTTGCGCCGCTCGGTGCGGTGGTGACCTCCATACGCATGCCGGACACCGATGCGGTCGTCAGCGCATCGATCGCTGCGGCGAGATCAACGCCGACCACTCCTGCCACGGCGATGGCCGCGGCAGCATTCGTCACCATGTGGGCGCCGGGCACTGCGAGCTGTGCCGTACCGCTCCCCCACGGCGTGTCGAGACGGAAGCGTGCCCGCGCCAGCTCGTCGAGCTCGACGTCGCTGACGCGCACGTCGCCGG
>JBGTIA010000705.1:0-6726 GCA_041745835.1 Ilumatobacteraceae bacterium
GCAGCGCCCACTCGGCGCCCGCAAGTGCGAACACGCCGCTGGCGGCAGCCACGCCGATGGCTGCGGTCACGCTTCCGAACCGGGCGAGTCGAGCGTTCGTTGCCACGAGCTCGTCCGGGTTGTCGACGAGGGTCTGGACCAGCGTCTGCTTCACGATTCCCGACGCCTTGCTGGCGATCAGCAGCAAGAGCACCACCGGGTAGAAGGTGACCTGCAACAAGCTGACGGCGAGAACGAGACAGAACACGCCGCGCGATGCGTAGAACGCGGCGGCGACGAATCGCTGCGATCGCCGGAATCGATCGACCGTTGGCCCGACCAGCGGCGACAGCACGGCCAGCGGCGCCATCGTGATCAACAGGTAGAGCAGCACCTGCTGGCGCGACGCATTCGGGCTCACGCTGAAGAACAGCGACCCGGCGAGGCTGACCGACACGAAGGCATCGCCGGCCGCAGCGAGCCCATGGGCGGTGGCGAGCGGAACGACCGCTCCCCTGCCGATCAACACACGACGAAGCCGCACGTGCACCGGCGCGCGTTCGTTCACGACGGGTTCGACCCCTTCGAGCGCACCACCGTCGGACATTGCACCCCATCTTGCAACATGCGACCACGTCGCGCCCCGATGGGCATGGGTCGACCGCATCCGTTGTGCGAGAGTCTCCCGATGCGTATGGCCGATCAAGGACAGGAGTTGGCATCGTGACGTTTCCGTCGGACCTCGACATCGCCAGGCAGGCGCAGCTCCAGCCGCTCACCGACATCGCATCATCCGCCGGCATTCCGCTCGACTGTCTCGAGCCGTACGGCACCGGCGCCGCGAAGATCGACCTGCGTGCGATCGAGGCCATGGCCGATCGGCCACGGGCGAAGTACGTCGTCGTCTCGGCGATCACGCCGACGCCGCTCGGTGAGGGAAAGACCACCGTCGCCGTCGGGTTGAGCCAAGGGTTCTCGCACATCGGCCGGAACGCCACGCTGGCGATCCGGCAGCCGTCGATGGGCCCGACCTTCGGCATCAAGGGCGGTGCCGCCGGTGGCGGGTACAGCCAGGTCGTGCCGATGGAGTTGCTCAACCTCCACCTCACCGGCGATGTCCACGCCGTCACGGCGGCCACCAACATGTGCGCGGCCGGCGTCGACGCACACGTGTTCCACGGCAACACCTCCGGCATCGATCCGCACCAGGTCACCTGGCGCCGATCGATCGACGTCAACGACCGGTCGCTGCGCAACGTCGTCACCGGGTTGGGTTCGCGCCTCGACGGCGTGCCGCGTGAGACCGGCTTCGACATCACCGCCGCCTCGGAGGTCATGGCCACGCTGGCGCTGTGTACCGACCTGCAGGACCTCCGCCAACGCCTCGGACGCATCGTCGTCGGCTACACGAAGGAGGGTGAGCCGGTCACCGCCGAGGACGTGCAGGTCGCTGGTGCGATGGCGGTCATCCTGCGCGAGGCGATCAAGCCCAACTTGATGCAGACGCTCGAGAACACGCCGGTGCTCGTCCACGCCGGTCCGTTCGGCAACATCGCCACCGGCAACTCGTCGATCGTCGCCGACCTGATCGGCATCCACATGGGGGACTACCTGGTCACCGAAGCGGGCTTCGGCGCCGACATGGGCGCGGAGCGGTTCTTCAACATCAAGTGCCGCGTGTCCGGGCTCGCCCCTGACGCTGCCGTGCTCGTGGCCACGGTGCGCGGGCTGAAGGCACACAGCGGCAAGCACACGATCGTCGCCGGGCGACCGTTGCCCGAGGCGATCCTCGCCGAGAATCCAGACGAGGTCCACGAGGGCGGCGCGAACCTGCGCAAGCAACTGGAGAACATGCGCATCCACGGTTGCACGCCGGTCGTGGCGATCAACGTGTTCCCCGACGACCACCCGGCCGACATCTGTGCGATCGAGGAGATCGCCGCCGAGTTCGGTGCCCGCTCGGCGGTGTCAACGCACTTCTCCGACGGCGGAGCCGGAGCGAAGGATCTCGCCGAGGCAGTGGCCGAGGCGGCAGATGAACCGAGCGACTTCGCCGTGCTCTACCCCGACGAGATGTCGCTGCGCGACAAGATCCACACCGTTGCGACCAAGGTGTACGGCGCCGACGGCGCCGACTACACGCCGCAGGCCGCCCGCCAGATCGACAGCTACGAGCGCAACGGGTTCGGCCACCTGCCGGTCTGCATCGCCAAGACCCACCTGTCGATCTCGTCGGACCCGTCGTTGCGCGGCGCACCGACGGGCTGGACCCTGCCGGTGCGCGAGGTACGGGCGTCGGTGGGCGCCGGGTTCGTGTACCCGATCTGCGGTGCCATGAGCACCATGCCCGGCCTCGGCGCTTCTCCCGCGTTGCAGCGCATCGACATCGACGCCGACGGCAACATCGTCGGATTGAGCTGACGGCGACGCGAGATGACCACTCCGCCGACGACCGGTACGCCATCGACCGGCACGCCATCGACCGGCACACCGATCGATGCGCTGCGTGAACTGCACGATGCGCTGTGGGACCCCGAACGCGGCATGGACCGTTATGCGCCGGGGGTCACGCCGGGGATCGACATCTCGTCGCTGCACCTCCACGCCGTTCGTGAAACCGCGAACGGTGCATTCCTCGATCTGCAGGACGGCAACGTCGAGCGGGCGGTCGTCGCGTTGCGCAGCGTCCTCGCACTGCAGCACCCGGTGTCGGATCGACCGTGGAGTGCGACGTTCCCAACGTCGGCCGAGCAACCCGAACCGCCCGGCGACGACGCCGTCGAGTGGGTGCACTACGACCCGAACTGGCGACAGTTCCTCGGCGTCACGTTGGCGCTCTGCGCGATCGTGCACGGTCCGTCGCTGCCGGACGATGTCATCAACGGCATCGACGCCGCGGTGCGACGGTGCGTCGCCGGCGAGCCCGACGATCGAATCCCGCGTTGGTACACCAACCCGAATCTCATGCACGCCTGGCTCCAAGGGCACGTCGCAGCGTCGACCGGCGACGTGGAGCTGCGCGCTGCGGCCCACATGCGTCTGGCCGTGCCGATGGAACGGCTCCTGCGTTACGGCGACCTCGACGAGTACAACTCGCCGACCTACGACGGCATCGACCTGATCGCCATCGGGCTCTGGGCCCGGCATCCGCCGACCGAAGGGTTCGCCGACGCAGCGTCGACCATGCTGCCGCGCATCGGTGAGCGGATCTCGAAGCTGTACCACCGGCGCTTCGGAACGGCGTGCGGACCGTACATCCGCGCCTACGGCCTGACGCCGACGGAGTACGTGTCGCTGTCGGGACTGTGGTTCTCGGTGTGCGGGGAGGACGACGCCGCCGTCCTGCCGTCACCGATCGACGCCGACACCGTCCACGTGCACGACCTGTACTTCCTTCCGCTCATCCAACACGTCGCTCCGGTGATCACGCCGCACCTCGAGCTCTCGGCGGTCGCCGGCGAGCGCGCTCACGCACAACGTTTCCGCGACTCGATCGCCGAGAGCCTGCTGCGTCCCGATCTCGCCGTCGGCTGGGATCGCGGTCGACGCCACCAGGCGTCCCTCAGCCAGTACGTCCCGTTCAGCGCACACCTCGCGGAGGCGGATGGAAACACGACAGCGCTCGGCGTGATGCTGCCGCCGGAGACGGCGTGGGTCGACGTCGAACGTGTCGGCGACCTCGAGTTCGCCGTCAAGGCGGGCGGTCGAGCCGGAACGGTCGGGCTTCGGATCGTCGTCGACTCGTCGGCCGAAGTGACTGCGGGAGGAGTCACGACCGGGCGCTGCCGCATCGACTTCGACACGCCGGCCGGGCACGTCGACGCGACGGCGACGGCGATCGGTTCCGAGATCCACCTGCAGTGGCCGATCGATCACATCTCGGGTCGGATCACCCTGCGGGCGTCCGATGGATCATCACTCGGCTCGGTCGCGCAGCCGCTCGCGTGACACCCTCAGCGGTCGTGAGGTCAACCGGATAGCGAACTCGCTCGCTCGGGCGGGCATCGGGACGAATGGACCCTGGCCGCTGAGCGGAACGGCGTCCTCGGAGAGAACCCGCCCGAGCACGAACAGCGCGATCAGCGCATGCGTGGCGACGAGCGACCAGTAGAACGCAGTTTCGCCCGCAGCGCCCATCACCGCACCGGCGACGACTGGTCCGATCACGGCGCCGACACCGTTCACGCGCAGCGACGCACCGCTCGCTCCCATCGCCGACCCGGGCGGCGACCCGTCGAGGGTGTGCGACAGGAGGAGGGAGTAGAGCGGGAAGGTCAGTCCGCCCAGCACGAACATCATCGGCAACGCAGCTGCGCTGCCCTCCGGTGTCATCCCGAGCACCGCAGCCATGACGGCGGCCGCGACGGCAACGGCGAAGATCACGCCGCGGCGCGGCAGCCGGTCGGACGCCCAACCGATCGGCCACTGGAATGCGATCGCGCCGATCGAGGGCAACGCCAGGAACGCCGCCGTGGCACCGGAACCGAAACCGGCGCGCGTGGCGTACACGGCCGCCAATCCGAGCAGGATGCCGTGGGATGCGCCGGTCAACAGGATGCCGACGAAGCCCGTCGGCGCGACGTGCAGGAACTCGCGCACGCGCATCTTCGGCGACAACCGGATCGGCGGCGCATCGGTCGTCGCTGCGAGCGCAATCGGGACGAACGACAGCGACACGAGGATCGATGCGACGACGAACAGCACCGGTTCGGCAGGGTCACCCGTGGCGACGAGCAACTGGCCGAGCCCGAGGCCACCCATCGACGCGATCATGTACACCGCAAGCGTGCGACCGCGGGTCCGCGACGTCGAGGCGTCGTTGAGCCACGACTCGACGACGACGTAGAGACCCGCCATGCAGAATCCGAACACGAACCGAAGCCCCGACCATGCGATCGGGTTCACCCAGACGAAGTGCACCAGCACCACACACGACGCCGCCGAGCCGAGGCTGGCGAACACCCGGATGTGACCAACGCTCGAGAGCCAGCGGACCACGAGGACCGGGCCGAGCAGGAACCCCGCGAAGTAACTCGCCATGACGATGCCGCTGACCCTGACGTCGAACCCCTCGTCGACCATCCGGATGCCGAGCACCGCGAGGTTGAGACCGTTGCCGACCATCAGCATCGTGAAGCCCAGCATCAGCGTCCACAACGCGAGGCCGCCACGAACGGCGGGGTGGAGGTCGTGATCCTGGTCCGGGTCGACGGGTGGGGCTCGGTCACTGACACGCGCCGCGCACGCTACCGACGCCGACCGCGCAGCCGGTCGAGTTCGCGCCGATCACGCTTCGTCGGCCGTCCTGCGCCTGGGTCCCGCTGGAAGACGGGGACGTCGAGTTCTCGCTCCGGCGGCGGCGGGCTGTGATCGACGAAGCACTCGACCGCGACTGCGGTGCCGACGCGCTTGACGATCAACGTCGTGACCTCGAGAATGCGTTGGCGGTCGTGCACGTACGCCTCGACCCGGTCGCCGACCTTGACGGGCGTCGCAGGTTTCGCCGCCTTGCCGTTGACCTTCACGTGCCCGCCCCGGCAGGCCGCAGCGGCGTCGCTGCGCGTCTTGGTCATCCGCACCGCCCACAACCACTGATCCACACGCGCCGATTCGATGCCCTCCAGCCTCCCACAGCCCACCTGCGCCCGGTCCACCAGCCCGACGCTCATCCGCCCCAATCTCCGAAATCTGTGCGGATCGTCCCGCTCACCGCTCAGGTGTGCGCAAGTTTCGGGTGAAGGCGGCGTCTCAGGCGGGAATCTGCTGGGTGATGCAGTGGATGCCGCCGCCGCCTGCGGCCAGGGTGGCGCCGACGTCGAGAGCCATCGCCTCGCGGCCGGGATACTGCTCGGCGATCAGGGCGACCATGTCGGCGTCGGCAGGGTGACCGCAGGTGGGGATCAGGACGAAGCCGTTGCCGAGGTAGTAGTTGAGGTACGGCACGACCACCCGTTCGGGCCCGTCGCCGCGATCGATCTCTGCGAACGGGAGCACCGGCACGGTGACGACGTCCAGCGCTCGTCCACGGGCGTCGAGCGCTCCCTGCGCGGTCCGCCGGTCCACATCGAGGCGCAGCCAGTCCGCTTCATCGGTGTCGTCGCACCCCTGGAGGATGAGGCGTCCAGGCGCAGCGAAGGCGGCGATGTTGTCGACGTGGCCGTCGGTGTCGTCGTCGAGCGCGAGGCCGTACGGCAACCAGATCGTCCGATCGGCACCGAGTTCGGCGGCCAGCATCGCTTCGATCTCGACCTGCGTCAGCGTCGCGTTGCGGTTCGGGTGCATGAGGCACTGCGTGGTGGTCACGAGGGTTCCGGCGCCGTCGCCCGTGATCGATCCACCCTCGAACACCATGTCGATCGAACGCACGGGATGTCCTGCCGCAGCGGCGAACCGCTCGGCTGCTGCCGCGTCGTCGTCGTAGGGCAGGAACTTGCGGCCCCAGGAGTTGAACTTCCAGTCGGTCGCCACCCGATCACCGGCATCGTCGAGCACGAAGATCGGCCCGGAGTCGCGGAACCACGAGTCGTCGATCGGCTGCTCGATCACGTCGACGCCCGGCCCACACATCGCCGCTGCTCGCTCGACCGTACGTGGTGCGGCCAGCATCGTCACCGGCTCGAACCGAGCGATCGCGTTCGCGACCTCCGCATGGGCGACCTCGGCGTCTGCGTACAGCTCGCCCCACATGTCGGCGCGCGCCGGCCAGCACATTGCGGTCCGCTCGTGCCACTCCCACTCCGCCGGCAG
>JBGTIA010000706.1:0-5751 GCA_041745835.1 Ilumatobacteraceae bacterium
GGCGTCGACGGCTACGCCTTGTTGTTCGAACGAGTGCAGCGATGCGGTGTAGGGGCGATCTGGGCCAATGTGGTCGTCCACGAGGAGCATCATCGCGACCAGCACGCCGGCGACCACGACGGCCAGCACAACGCTCACTCCCACCATCGTCCGCTGAGCGAAATCCTGAACCTCCTCGACGGGGCCGAACTCCCCGACCGGGTGCGTCACCGTGCCCGCCGCGTGTTCGTGCGGCTCGGCGAGATCGAGGGAGCGATCCACGGTGTCGATCCTTCAGCGGTCGAACTCCACGAGGTCGGCGCACTCGACTCGATCGTCGACGTCGTCGGCGTGTGTGCGGCGCTCGAAGCACTCGACATCGACGACGTGTGGTGCAGCCCGATCGCCGTGGGGCACGGCTCGATACGCAGCGCGCACGGGGCGATTCCCAATCCGGCGCCTGCCACCGTGGCGCTGCTGACAGAAGCCGGTGCGCCAACCGTCGGGCTCGACACGACGCTCGAGGTGACGACGCCGACCGGCGCCGCGCTGATGACGACCCTCGCTTCAGCCTTCGGAGCCATGCCAGCCATGACGACCGCGAACGTCGGCTACGGAGCTGGGACGGCGGACACCGCCGAGCGTGCGAACGTCGTGCAGGTGGTGGTCGGCCGTCTGACCGGACGAGCTCACGACGACGGCACACCGGTGACGCTGCTGGAAGCGAACGTCGACGATGTCACGGGCGAGGTCCTGGCCCACACGCTCTCCGTGCTGCTCGCTGCCGGCGCCCACGATGCGTGGGTCACGCCGATCGTCATGAAGAAGGGACGACCCGCCCACACCGTGAGTGCGCTGTGTGATCCATCAGCGATTGTCGAGATGCGGGAGATCCTCCTGCAGGAGACTGGCACCCTCGGTGTGCGGATGTCGTCGATGCGGCGCTGGCCGCAGCAACGCGAAGAGGTGTCCGTCGATATCGACGGACACCTCGTTCGGGTGAAGCTGGCCGAGCATCGGAGCAAGGTCGAGTTCGACGACGCAGCGGCAGCGGCAGCGTCACTCGATGTCCCGGTGCGCGTGGTCCTCGAACGGGCCTCCCGCCTTGCGGACGAAACCTGAACCAGCCGAGCCAACGAGCACGACGGCCCATCGCGATGGACGCGAGCACCCACCACGAGGTCTCCGTTGCCGGGAGCGCAGCCAATCGTCGACGCGCATTTCACGTGGAATCGCCGCCGAGCACTCCCGGCTCGTGGTCCGCCAGCACGTGGGCTGTCGGAGCGCTCCGACGAAACCGGCGCCGCTGGGGTCGATCCAGCGCCGTAGGGTCACCGTCTCGTGGGATCGATCGCCGTCAGCAAGCTCGCCTGGCGGCTGCCGGGCGGAGATGAACTGTTCCGCGCCGTCGGCTTCCGTGTCGGCAACGGCGACCGCGTCGCGCTGGTCGGCGCGAACGGTGTCGGCAAGTCGACCTTGCTCAAGCTGATCACCGGCGACCTCGTTGCCAGCGAGGGCACGATCAGCGTCGACGGCGAACTCGGGGTGATGCACCAACTGGTCGGCACCGCCGACCACCCCGCCACCAACGTGCGCGAGCTTCTCGTGTCGATTGCCCCACGCCGACTTCGCGATGCCGCCGAGCGGATGGATGCTGCCGAACGAGGGCTCGCCGACGACCCGATGGCGTATGCCGAATCCCTTGCCGCCTGGGGCGATGCCGGCGGCTACGACCTGGAGGTCACCTGGGACGAGTGTGTCACCCGTGCGGTCGGCGAGTCGTTCGACTCCGTCGCGACTCGACCGCTGCGCACGTTCAGCGGCGGCGAACAGAAGCGCCTGGCGCTCGAAGCCCTGCTGCGCAGCGAATTCGACCTGCTCGTGCTGGACGAACCCGACAACTTCCTCGACGTGCCCGCCAAGCGCTGGCTCGAGGCGCAACTGAACGAGACGCGCAAGACGGTGCTGTTCATCAGCCACGACCGCGAGTTGCTCGCCGCCACCGCCACCAAGATCGTCACGGTCGAGGCGTGGGGTGCGTGGAGCCACGGTGGATCGTTCGCCGACTACGCAGAAGCGAAGGCCCGCCACGACGACCAGCGCGAGCACGACCGGGCGCTCTACGACGACGAGCGCAAGCGCCTTGAGGACTACGTGAAGCTGATGCGCGAGCGGGCGAAGATCAGCGAGGCGTTCGCGCCCAAACTCAAGGCGGCCGAGACCAAGCTGCGCCACTTCGTCGAGAAGAACGAGCGGCCACCCGAGATTCGCGAGCA
Source organism: Ilumatobacteraceae bacterium (assembly GCA_041745835.1). Taxonomy (GTDB): domain Bacteria; phylum Actinomycetota; class Acidimicrobiia; order Acidimicrobiales; family Ilumatobacteraceae; genus Sva-07. The sequence goes on from JBGTIA010000706.1 coordinate 2,256, forward strand.
GCGTCTCGACGTGCGCCTGCGCGGGTCGCGCACCGGCAAACGAGCAGTGATCTGCGAGCGTCTCGAGATCGCCGGGCTGACCGATCCCTTCGACCTCGAACTCTGGTACGGCGAACGCGTCGCCGTGCTCGGCGGAAACGGCGTCGGCAAGAGCCACTTCCTCCGACTCCTGAACGAGGCGTCGGGAGCAGAGGGCTCGACCGCCGTATCGCGCTCCGTCGAGTACGACGGCGCCTGTCGACTCGGCGCCGGCGTCGTTCCCGGCCTGTTCCACCAGACCCATGAGCACCCCGACTGGGCTGGCCGCACGCTCGTCGAGATCCTCTATTCACACGATGTCGTGCTCGGACCGGCGATGGGAATGCTGCGGCGGTACGAACTCCACGGCTGCGCGCACCAGACCTTCGAGACCCTCTCCGGCGGCCAGCAGGCCCGCTTCCAGATCCTGCTCCTGGAGCTGTCGGGAGCGACGTTGCTGCTGCTCGACGAGCCGACCGACAACCTCGACCTCGTGTCAGCCGAAGCCCTCGAAGCCGGACTCGCCGAGTTCGATGGCACCGTTGTTGCGGTCACCCACGACCGTTGGTTCCTGCGCGGGTTCGACCGCTACGTCGTGTTCGGCGACGACTGCGCGGTCACCGATCACACGACGCTGCCGACGGCGTGGGAGTAACGGGACAACACGGGTCTGACCCGTGTTGTCCGATCAAGCGGCGGTGGCCAGCGCGTCGCTGATCCAGGTGGCGAGGTCCTCGGCCGACTTGACGCCGCTCGCCCGAGCGAGCACGGTGCCCTCGGCGTCGGCGACCATCAGATACGGGAACGCCCCGCCGCCGGTGACCACGAAGCTGGTGGACTCGTTGCTGTCGGCCATCACGGGCCACTCCGACGGCCACTCCTTGTCGACGAACCATTTCGAGGGCGGATGATTCGGCCCCGAGCTCTCGACGGCGGTGCTGATCGCCACCACGTTCATCCCCTCGGGAACGCCACCGCGGTTACGAAGCTCGATCAGTTCCGGGACCTCGTCGTTGCAGGCCGGGCACCAGTGCGCCAGGAACGCATACAGCGTCGGGCCGTCGGTGGGTCCTCCGACCGTCAACGGGTTGCCGTCGAACGTCGCACCCACGATCACCGGCATCGCCGAACCGATGGCGGGATCGGCGCCCTCGCCGAGTGCCGGCAACGGATCGCCGGTCACCTCGACCGGTCGATTCTCCTGCACGTCGTCGCCGTAGGTCGGCCGGGTCGTCTCACCGGGGGCGGGGACGCCGCCGGAATCCTCGTCGTCTCCACCGCTCAACAGCACCGCGGCGCCTGCGAGACCGCCGATGAGCACGATCACTCCGATGACGATGATCACGGTGCGGTTCTTCACGAGGTGGGCTCCATTTCGGGCTCTGGCGTCGACATGTCGGACGTGTCAGATGGTGTGTCCAGTCTGGCTCGGACACGCACCAGCAACAGTATGAGGATGGTGAGAAAGCCGATCAGCGCCATGTTCGCCAGGCTCAGCCCGAACTCGCGGAACCACACGAAGGTGCACGACGGGCCCTGGAACTCGCACTCGCCGTTGTCGAGCGCGGGCCGCCACTCGATCAGGCTGTGCCAGCCGGAGATCGCCGCGCCGATGACTGCGAGCGGTACGGCGTACCACCGCACGTTGTCGTCTTTGCGGAGCGCGCCGACCAGCAGGATCACCGCCAGGGGATACATCGCAATTCGTTGGAACCAGCACAACCTGCACGGGTTGTAGTTGGCCACCTCGGAGAAGTAGAGGCTCCCGACCGTTGCACCGAACGCGACGAGCCACGCCAACCACACCGCCGAGGCGCTGATCGACGACCCGAGACGGGCTGCGCCGTCGTTGCCGGCCGCAGCGAGGACGCGGAGCACGACCACCGACACCGCGCCTACTCCCGCCGTGATCGTCAGCAGCCCCACGAAAAGCTGGACCGTTTCGGTGTTCACCACACAAGTATGCAGCGGCGGCAGTACGTTCTCAGCGATGTCGTCGGACGCCCTCGCGGACCCCACGGTGGTACCCGATCAGCGTACGGCGAAGGCCACAGTCGCCGAGCTCCGTCGCACCCGCCAACGACGTCGGCTCGGCGACACCGACTGGTACGACATCGCCTACCGCGTGTACCTGTTCGCACTGGTCGGGCTGACCCTCGTGGTCTGGATCTCCGACGCCGTCGACGGCGTGATCGGCGACGGTATCGACAGTGCGGACCTCCTCGAGCGCGGTCCGTCGATCATCGGGATCCTCGTCGTCGCAGCGTTCGCCCTCGGGGTGCGCAGCGGCGCCGACGGCGGTCCGATCGCCATCGAGGTGGCCGACATCCGCCACGTCCTGCTGTCGCCGATCTCGCGACGGTCGGTGATGCTGCGCCCGGTGGCCCAACGCCTGCGCGCCGCCGCCTTCGCGCTGGGTCTGGGAGGTGCCGTACTTGGGCAGTTGATTGCCACCGAGGTGGAGGGTTCGCGCACCGCCTGGGCAGCAGCCTGTGGAGCGTTCGGCGCGATCGTCGGTGTCACCTTCGTGGCGACCGCTGTCATCGCCCACACGTTGCGGGTACCTCGATGGCTCGCCACGGCACTCGCAGTGCTCGCGCTCGCATGGCAAGGGGCGGTCGCATGGGGCATCTGGCACGAGGCGACGACAGGAATCGCACGGCTCGCACCGGGGAACCTCGCCGGTCGGCTGGCGCTGTGGGGCATCGATCAGCGACCGCTCGACAGCCTCGCAATCGCGATCGCCCTGATCATGACTGCGGTGGCGCTCGCACTGGGAGGGCAACTCCGCGTCGAAGCCCTCTCCCGCCGCGGCGAGCTGGTGTCGCAGCTCCGCTTCGCAGCCACCGTCCAGGACTTGAGAACGGTGGTCCAGCTGCGCCGACAGTTGCGCTCCGAGACACTTCGCACGCGCCCGTGGGGACAACGTCGACCGCCGATCCGACCTGCACCGACCGGCACCCCACGCGGACGGGCGAGTTTTGGCGCCACCCACGACACCGCCACCGCCACTACACCGGCCTCGCCCTCGCTCACACCCTCACCCTCGCCCTCGCCGCGAGTCATCTGGCGACGTGACAGCCGGTCACTGCGACGTCTCCCGGTCGCCCGATTCGTCCGTATCGCCCTGCTCGCTGCGATCGGCGGTGTCGGCGGCAACCTGACGATCTCGGCGTCGCCGCTGTTCGGGCTCCTGGTGCTCGGCTCGCTGTTCTTCGTCGGCCTCGAGTCACTCGAACCGCTCTCGCAGGAGATCGACCGCCCGGACCTCACCGATGGCCTCCCGATCGAGCGCGGTTGGATCTACGCGCATCACCTCGTCGCCTCGGCCATCCTCCTCGTCGTCGTTGCGCTCGTCGGTGCAGCCGTCGCCATCATCGTCGACCCCGACGTGGGTGCGATGGCGTTCGCGGTCGCCGTTCCGATGGTGTTGGCCGGAGCGGCCGGACCCGTGGTCGTCACCGTGCTCGACGCGCCC
>JBGTIA010000707.1:0-4417 GCA_041745835.1 Ilumatobacteraceae bacterium
CGCCGGTGTGATGGCGGCAGCGCTCGACGACGGTCGCGCGATCGCGTTCAAGGTCGCCGACGGCAGTGACATCGCCCGCCAGGCGATCCTCGCCGAGGCGCTGCGAGCGGTCGGTGTCGACGTCGACGAGATCGCCGCCACCACCGTCGGGCAGGTCGAGGTACCGGTGCTCGGCCACGGACAACCGGTGGGCCGACTCGACCCGGTTGAGTGGCGCAGATGCAGTTCCTGACGCTCGACCGCGATGCGTTCGCCTATGGCGTGGCTGCGCCGGTCGCACCGCTGGTGCGGCGCGTGGTCGCCGAGAACCCGTCCAAGTTCACCTACCACGGCACGGGTACCTACATCGTCGGCGGCGATGCGTCGGGGCGTGGCGACGTGGCGGTGATCGATCCCGGTCCGCGGCTCGACAGCCACCGTGACGCACTCGCAGCGGCGCTCGCTGGGTGCACCGTGCGCGCCATCCTGGTCACCCACTGCCATGCGGATCACTCGCCGCTCGCTGCGTGGCTCGCTGCGGAGACGGGTGCACCGACGGTGGCGTTCGGCCCACATGGCGACGACTCCTGGGACATCGGCGAGGATCCGCCGGAGGTGCTTGCCGCGGAGGAGCAGGAGGCAGCAGCTCGGCTCGCCGAGGCGGGACCGGACGTCGACGGGGCGGCCGAACCGGTGATCGAGGAGTCGACCGATCGGGAGTTCAGTCCGGACGTGGTGGTCCGCACCGGTGACGAGGTCGCAGCCGGCGACGGTTGGACGATGACGGCGCTGCACACGCCAGGGCACACGTCGAACCACACCTGCTTCACGCTCGACGACGGCACCAAGCGGACGATCTTCACCGGCGATCACGTGATGGGTTGGAGCACCACGGTGGTATCGCCACCCGACGGCGACATGGCCGCCTACCTCGAGTCGCTGCGCGTGGTGGCGGGTCGATCCGACGACGTCGCGATCCCGACACATGGACCACCGATTCCCGATCCCTCGCGCTTCGTGTCGCAGCTGATCGACCACCGATTGGAGCGCGAGCGCCAAGTGCTCGACGCGGTTCGCTCCGGGCTCGACACGATCCCGGCGATCGTCGAAACGTTGTACGTCGACGTCCGCCGAGAGCTGTTCAAGCCGGCGCGCCGCAGCGTGCTCGCTCACTTGGTGAAGCTCGTCGCCGACGGAACCGTGGCGGTCGACGTGCAAGATGTGCGAGGCACATCTCGTACGCCGCTCGCAGCGCTTCCTCGACTCGATGCGGTCTATCGCGCAGTGTGAGACCTGCGTTGCCCGCGGGACCGTACGGCTACCAGGTGCTCGCTCTGATCTCGTAGCCCGCGGCTCGCGCCGACTCGATGAGTGCGGTTGCCTGCTCACCGCTCCGAACGGCGAACGTGGCGTGGATTCCGGTCTCGCGAACGTGGAGTTCGAGTCCTTCTCGCACGTGTTGCACCTCGATCAGGTCGGCGCCGCCATCGGCGAACACCGCCAACAGGTGGGCGAGCGAACCCGGACGATCGTCGATGCGGGCGACGACGGACAGCCGGTGTCCCGCCCGGTTCTCGTGGCGACGGATCAGACTCGGCACCACTCCGAGGTCGACGTTGCCCCCGGACAGCACGACGCAGGTCGAGCCGACGGCGGCCGGCCGCACTGCGCTGGACAGCAACGCTGCGACACCGACCGCGCCCGCTCCTTCGACGTAGAGCTTCGCCCGGTCCATCAACAGCACCATCGCGTCCGCGATGGCGTCTTCGTCGACGGTGACGACCTCGTCGACCCACCGCTCCACGAGCGGTCCGGTGAGTTCACCGGGGTCCTTCACCGCGATGCCGTCGGCCAGTGTGAGCACCGGACCGTCGGCGGGCGTCCCGCCCGCGTACGGTGCGCACACGGCGGCTTGGACGCCGATGATCCGAACCTCGGGTCGCAGCGTCTTGACGGCGATCGCGGTGCCGCTGATCAACCCTCCGCCGCCGAGCGGCACGATCACGCTCGCCAGATCCTCGATGTCCTCGACCAACTCCAGCCCCAGCGTGCCCTGGCCGGCGACGACCGCCGCATCGTCGAACGGAGAACAGAACGTCATCCCGCTCTCGTGCGTTCGTTGCTTGGCGGCGTCGACGGCTTCGGCGAGGGCAGCCCCCTGCTCGACGACGACGGCGCCGAGCGCCCGACAGGCGTCGATCTTGGTGACCGCTGCGCCGACCGGCACGAAGATCTCGCAGGGAACCCCGAAGTGCCGCGCTGCGAATGCGAGTGCCTGTGCGTGGTTCCCGGCGCTCCCGGTGGTGACACCACGTGTTGCTGCGTCGCCCAACGACGCCACCTTGTTGGTGGCACCACGGATCTTGAAGGCGCCGGTGCGCTGCAGGTTCTCGGCTTTGAGGACGACGTTGCCGCCCATGTCGCCGGACAACGTGAGCGAGCTGATCACGGGCGTCCGCTTGACGACCTCGGCGATCACGCTGCGTGCGTCGCGAATGTCGTCGAGATCGGGGGCCACGACCGAACCGTACTGTGCGTCCCGTCCGTCCCCGGTCGCAGTGCGACGCCTACTGCGGTTCCGGGAGGGGATGCTCGGGCAGCTTGCGGACCCGTGCACGCCGGCGGCGACGGGCGGGGATCATGTCGCGCATCTCCTCCAGGTTGCCGAAGCACAGGAGCCGGTCGTTGGCCTCGAGCTTGCGCGTGTCGCGCGGGTTGGGGATCACGTCGGTGTCGCGATGGAGCGTGAGCACGGTGATGTCCCGGTCGCGCAGACCGGCTTCACCGATCGTCTTGCCGACGAAGTCACCTGCCTCGCGCACGAGCAGCTCGGCGACGCCGTACCCGGTGCTCACCGACAGTCGCTGTCGCACGTCGAGTTCGGGAAAGGCCACCTGGTTGCCGACGTGGTCGATGATCGCTCCGGCGACGTCGAGCCCGGTCGCGGACTCGATGCCCTCGAGGCCGGGTGACGAGTTGACCTCCATCACCAGAGGGCCGTCGTTTCCCTCGAGCATGTCGACGCCGGCGACGCGCAGCCCCATGATCTGCGCGGCGCGAACCGCAGTGCGCTCGTAGCTCGCGTCGAGCGTGACGCCTTCGACGGAGCCGCCCCGGTGCACGTTCGAGCGGAACTCGTCGCCCTGTGCCGTTCGCCTCATCGCCGCGACGACTCGGTCACCGACGACCAGCGCGCGGATGTCGCGTCCCTTGCTCTCGGCGACGAACTGCTGGATCAGCACGTTCTGTTTGGTGTTGTGGAGCGTCTCGATGATCGCCTCGGCCACCTTGCGGTCGGGCGCGAGGATCACGCCGATGCCCTGCGTTCCCTCGAGCAGCTTGATGACGACGGGGGCGCCACCGACGCGGTCGATGGCGGGCAACACGTCCTTGCGGTCGCGTACGAACGCGGTCTTCGGCATCCCGATGTCGTGACGCGACAGGATCTGGATCGCCCGGAGCTTGTCCCTCGAGTTCGTGATGCCGTTCGCGGTGTTCGGCGTGAACACGTCCATCTGCTCGAACTGGCGGACGACGGCGGAACCGAAGTAGGTGATCGATGCGCCGACTCGCGGGATGATCGCGTCGTAGTCCGACAGCGGCTTGCCTCGGAACTGCAGGTCGGGTTCATGACGGGAGAGGTCGATCGCGAACCGGAGGGTGTCGAGCACCTTGCAGGTGTGGCCGCGGTCGACCGCAGCGAGTTTGAGGCGCTGCGTGCTGTACGAGCGGGGGGCGCGGGACAAGATGGCGAGCTTCACGTGGTCTTTCTGGGGGTGTTCACGACGTTCGGGGGAGTCGTGCCGGTTTCGTCGCCGCGGTTGCGGCGGCGGATCGAGCGGTCGGGTCGGCCACCGAGGTAGGACACCGCAGGATCGACGAGAAATCGGTGACGCAGGGCTTCACGACCGACGAGCATCCGAAACCCCATCTCGTCGCGACGGGTCAGTGTCACCTCCGCGGTGACGGCACGTCCGGCCAGGAGCAGCGACGTGTGCACCACAGGGCGGTGTTCGACGTCGCCCGAGGAGCTCCTGACGTCGCGGGTGGCCACGACGGCCGCCTCGGCGACGACCGAGTCGGCGGTGGAACGTTGCCAGGGGTGGATCTCGAAGCGCACCCATGGCGTGCCATCGCGGTCGAACCACTCCAGGCCGAACGCATGGAGCGACGAGGTCCGTGCGCCGGTGTCGAGCTTGGCCTTGAGGTGAGCGACGTCCCAGTCGGGAAGCGCCACCCACTCGCGCCACCCGAGCATGATCGGTCCGGAGCGCTTGGCCGAAGGCACTTGCGCACGCTATCGCCGCTCCCCTCGACGCCAGATGCACCGCAGCGATGAGCGAACCGACCGAATACGCGCCGTTCGCTCATCGCCCGCGGGTGCGTGGTTCCGACGTGAGCGATGTCACAGGGTGCCGAGGACTCGGTGACGTCGGAG
>JBGTIA010000708.1:0-4013 GCA_041745835.1 Ilumatobacteraceae bacterium
GCGAGGGATCCGCAGGTGCCCGAGATCAGCATCGGTGCGAGGAGGGGTCGCGCCGGGAGACGGGGCACGCGCCGAGCGGTCGCGAGGGTGAGCATCACGGCGAATGCCGTGACACGTTGGGCCGCCGGCGCCCATACGCCGCTGTCCTCGCCGGCTTCGCCGACGAGCGTGAACGAGACTCCGAACAGCACCGCCGCCACGAGTGAGAGCCCGACACCGCGCCGCAGCGTGCCCTTCAGGGCCGGGGTGTACATGACGAGCAACAGACTGGAGATGGCCACGACGACCCCGACGAGCACCAACCCCGACGGCTGGCTTCCCCGCAGGACGTCCCAGCCCAGGGGGATCAGTGCTGCGCCGAGCGCAACCAGCGGGCCCGCCACTGCAGCCGATGACGTGGCCATGGCTTCGTACAGCAGCGCCAATGCGATGCCCACGAGCAGGCCCGACGACACGCCGAGCACCACGTCGCGGCCGGCGACGACGCTCGGGATCAGGGCGAGTGCGATGAGCCCCGTCACTGCGCCACCGAGCATGGCGCCGCTCGTTGCGGTGACGGCGTTCGATCGTCTCGTCCCGTAACGCCCGAGGAAGTCGGAGCAGCCGATGAGGACGGACGCGAGGGCACCGAGGACGATGGGCACAGTGGCGTCTCAGTCGTGTCTCAGTCGTGTCTCAGTTGCGTCTCAGTCGATCGCGCCCGAGGACCGACTGACGGCGTCCGCAGCGGCGAAACGCTCCTCCCGGTCGGCCGGGTCCTGGCAGTAGAAGCGCTGCAACTCGACGTACAGGGCAGGTTCGTGCTCGCGGACTTCGAGCGGGCGGTTGAAGAACACTTCGGTCGCGACGGCGAAGAACTCGGCTGGGTTGGTGCCGGCGTACGGCCTCAGCACCGGTGACCCCTGCGCTCGAACCGAGTCGTAGGCGGCGGTGCACACCTCGACCCACCGCTCCCTCGCCTCGTCGTCACCGAGCGGCGGTGTTCCGTCGGTCACGCCGTCGAGCATGTCGAGCTGATGGGCGAACTCGTGGTAGACGACGTTGTTGCCGCTCGCTGGGAATCGTGCACCCCGGCGCGTTGCGGCCCACGACAGCACCACAGGACCGCGATAGTGGGCCTGTCCCGCCAGGGTCTGGGTTCCCGATGCCCGGAGTCCGCCGCCGACGACGTGCTCGCCGTGCAGGCGAACCGTCGACGGGTGCACGATCACCGACGTGAGCTGCGGGTAGTCGTCGATCTCCAGGCCCAGCAGCAACATCGAAGCCTGCGCCGAGATCAGTACCTGGACCTCCTCGGTCAGTTCGAACCCGTTCGCCGCCTCCCACCTCGTGTGATGGACGAAGCTCGCGACCAGCGACTCCATGCGGTCGAGCTCGGAATGATCCAGCATCCGCCAGTGCTCGAAGTCGCGCACGAGCAGCCGGCGCCAGCGCGGTTCGAAGGTCGGTTCGGCGCGGACGAAGAGGCGACGGAGACGAGCCAGCACCGACGATCAGTCCGTGTCGAGGCGCCCGAGTCCGGCCCGAACGGCGGGCGGGATCTCGTCGGCGCCGCCGAAGTACTCGCCGAGACGGCGTTCGGCGTCGGCGCCGAAGAGGATCTCGGCAACCTCGGCGAGGCCGGTCGAGGTACGGATGTCGTCGTCGTGCACGACCAGGTCGATCTTCGAGCGGCGGTGCATGAAGTCCTCGAGGCGCGTCACCATCTCGGTGCGAGCGGCTGCGTGCAGCTCGACGCGGAGGTAGTCGGCCGAACCCATGATGTCCTCGGCCATGCGGGGGTCCTCGCGGATGGCTTCGAGCATCGCGAACGCCCGACGCCCGTAGCGCCGCCACAACCTGTCGGTCAAAGGTTCGGTGTCGGCCTTGGTGCGATACCGGTCGACCTGCATGAGCCGCGCCTGGCGGTGGAATTCCTCGCGGGTCGCCGCTGCCGGTTCGCCGTACCAGTTGTGCAGGTCGGGTTCGAGCGGCACACCGAGGCGTTCGATCTCGTCGGCGACCTCTTCGCCCACGTTGATGCAATCGGTGAGCTTGCCGCCGAACACCGTGACCACGGCACGGGTCCGGTCGGTCTCGATTGCGTGTTTGCGGCTGAGCTTGGTCCAATCGACGTCGCTGTGGTCACCGCTGCGGCGTTTCACGACCAGCGGACGCACCCCACAGCGCTCGGCGATGATGTCGCTGCGGGTGAGCGGTGACGGGAGATCCATCCGTGCGTTGATCTGGCCGAGGAGGAAGTCGATGTCCTCGTCGGTGACCTCGGTGAACGGTGTGTCGACTCGCGTGTCGGTGGTGCCGATCACCGATCGTCGTCCCATCGGGATCACGTAGAACAATCGCTGCGAGTCGTCGAAGAATGCCAGCACCTTGTGGTGCTCGGTCGTCGTGAGACGTGGCACGACCAGGTGGATGCCCTTCGAGTAGACGATGCGGTGTTCGGTGGTGAGACCCCACTGCTCGTTGACCTCGTCGACGAACGGCCCGGCGGCGTTCACGATCGTGCGGGTGGTGGTGGTGAACTCCTCGCCGGTGTCAACGTCGCGGAGCCGCACCGTCCAGTTCCCACCGGAGCGTTCGGCCGACACCATCTCGACGTAGTTCGCGGCGGCCGCCCCGGCGTCGATCGCCGCCCGGACGAACGAGAACACGAAACGAGCGTCGTTGTCGACGAGGATGCCGTCGTAGTACTCGATGCCACCGAGCGCTTTCGACGTGTCGATGGCCGGTTCCTCGCGCTCGATGTGCTCGGTCGACAGCACCCGTGGTCGGCGCGTGCCGAACATCCCGATGATCCAGTAGCCGAGCGAGCCGAGCCCTGCGAACCAGGGCTTGTAGGGCGAGGTCTCGTCGAGCGTCGCGTAGAACCCGATCTGCTGGATGTTGGCCGGGTAGGCCTTCATCATGCGGTTGCGGGACCGGCAGAGCTTCGACACCAGCAGGAGTTCGTAGTTCTCGAGGTACTTGAAGCCACCCCAAACGAGGTTCGACGACGACTGGCTGGTGAAGTGCGCGAAGTCGCCGCGGTCGATGATCGCCACCTGTGCGCCACGTCCGGCGAGTGACGCAGCGGCGACCGCACCGTTGATGCCGCCGCCGACCACGAGGGTGTCGAACGTCTCGGTGCGCAGCCGTTCGAGGTGGCGGTCGCGCAGCATCATGCGGCGTTCACGATCACGATCACGGCCAGCACGCTGCCGAGACCGACAGCCACAGGAGTCGCCCAGGTCGACCAGGCCGGCCCGCGGCGATGCGCAGGAGCGAGCATGACAGCTCCGCAGGCGGCCCCTGCCACCGCACCACCGAGGTGGCCGCCGATCGAGATGCCGGGGATCGCGAAGGTGATGAACAGGTTGAGGATCAGGGTGGTGCCGATGCCCGTGGTAAACGGATTGACGCCGCGGCGCCAGAGTCCGACGGTGGCAGCGGCGAGCAGGCCGAAGACAGCACCCGATGCTCCGGCGGTGATGCCGCCGCTGTCGAGCAGGACCACGCCGAGTGAGCCGCCGAGCAGCGACGCCGTGTAGAGCAGCAGGTAGTTGATGCGCCCGAGCGCGGGCTCGAGCATCGGCCCGAGGACGTACAGGAAATACATGTTGAACGCGATGTGGATGATGCCGAAGTGCAGGAATCCCGAGGTGACCAACCGGTACCAGCCGTCGGGTTCGGTGACGAAGATCCCGCCGTCATCGCTCTGCCAGGCGATCGGTTGGGCCAGCACGTCCCTGCTCAATCCGAGCCGGAGGTGCATGTCGGTGACGCCGCCGCTGAGCGCGGCGGGCTCGCGGCTCACGAGCAACACGATGACGAAGACGGCCACGTTGATCGTGATCAACGACATCGTCACCAGGACCGGCTGACGCGCCGACCAGAATCGCGCGCGGGTGCGCGCATCGGGTCGACCGGCCTTGGCGCAGTCGGGACAGTGGCTCCCGACGCTCGCCTGCACGAGACACGAATCGCACGCGGGCTTGCCGCATCGGGTGCATCTGCGGCCGGCCGGACGGTCGGGA
>JBGTIA010000709.1:0-5433 GCA_041745835.1 Ilumatobacteraceae bacterium
GAGGAGGCCGAAGGCGGCGACGGACGGCGGCGGTTCGTCGCCGGTGCCGTCGGGCCGACCAACGTCACCCTCTCGTTGTCGCCCAAGGTCGAGGACCCCGGCTACCGGGCGGTCACCTTCGCTGCGCTCGCCGACGCGTACCAGGAACAGATCGAAGCACTGCTGCGCGGCGGCGTCGACGCGATCCTGATCGAGACGATCTTCGACACCCTCAATGCGAAGGCGGCGATCGTGGCGAGCCGTCGGGCGATGAACGTCCACGGCACGCAGTTGCCGTTGATGATCTCGGGCACGATCACCGACCGCTCGGGTCGCACCCTCTCGGGCCAGACACCTGCTGCGTTCTGGCAGTCGATCCGCCACGCACGACCGCTCACTGTTGGTCTGAACTGCGCGCTCGGCGCCGAGGACCTTCGCCCGCACCTGCAGGAGCTCGCGATTGTCGCCGACACGCTCGTGTGCGCGTATCCGAACGCCGGACTGCCCAACGAACTCGGCGGCTACGACGAGACCCCTGCACAGACTGCTGCGTTCCTCGGTGAGTTCGCCGAGGCCGGGCTGGTCAATGTCGTCGGCGGCTGCTGCGGCACCACCCCTTCGCACATCGGCGCCATCGCCGGCGCGGTGCACGGCAAGGCGCCGCGCCTCGTCCCCACCCGCACGCCGCGCCTGGAGTTGTCGGGGCTCGAACCGTTCGCACTCACCGACGACATCCCGTTCGTCAACGTCGGCGAGCGGACCAACATCACCGGCTCGGCGAAGTTCCGCCGATTGATCAAGGACAACGAGTACGGCGAAGCGCTCGTCGTCGCGTTGCAGCAGGTCGAGAGTGGCGCCCAGATCATCGACGTCAACATGGACGACGGTCTCATCGACGGCGTCCAGGCGATGACGACGTTCCTCAACCTCATCGCATCGGAACCGGACATCGCGAAGGTCCCGATCATGATCGACTCGTCGAAGTTCGAGGTGATCGAGGCGGGCCTGCAGTGTGTCCAGGGCAAGCCGATCGTCAACTCGATCTCGATGAAGGAGGGTGAGGAGGCATTCCTCGCGCAGGCGCGCACGTGTCTCGACTCCGGCGCCGCCGTGATCGTGATGGCCTTCGACGAGGTCGGCCAGGCCGACACCGTCGAGCGCAAGGTCGACATCGCCCGGCGGGCCTACCACCTGCTGGTGGACGAGGTCGGGTTCCCGCCCGACGACATCATCATCGATCCCAACATCTTCGCCATCGCAACCGGCATCGACGAGCACAACCGCTACGGCCTGGACTTCATCGAGGCGACGAAGCAGATCACCGACGAGCTGCCCTACGTCAACATCTCCGGTGGTGTGTCGAACCTGTCGTTCTCGTTCCGCGGCAACGAGCCGGTGCGAGAGGCGATGCACTCCGTGTTCCTCCTGCGTGCGGTCGAGGCGGGCATGCGGCTCGGCATCGTCAACGCCGGCCAGCTCGCCGTGTACGACCAGATCGACCCAGAACTGCGTGAGCTCTGCGAGGACGTCGTGCTCGCCCGTCGTGACGACGCGACCGAGCGACTGCTCGAGGCGGCCGCCCGTTTCGCCGGCGATGGCGCCGAGGCCGTCGACCCTGCCGCCGCCGAGTGGCGATCGTGGGACGTCGCCCGACGTATCGACCACGCGCTGGTCAACGGCATCACCGTGTTCATCGAGGCCGACGTCGAAGAAGCTCGCGCCGGCTCCGACCGGGCCGTCGACGTGATCGAAGGTCCGTTGATGGGCGGCATGAACACGGTCGGCGACCTGTTCGGCGCAGGCAGGATGTTCCTCCCGCAGGTCGTGAAGTCTGCACGCGTCATGAAGCAGGCGGTTGCGTATCTCACCCCGTTCATCGAGGCCGAGGGCGAGGACGGTGCCGCCTCGAAAGCCGGCACCGTGCTGCTGGCCACGGTCAAGGGTGACGTCCACGACATCGGCAAGAACATCGTCGGGGTGGTGCTCGGGTGCTCGAACTACGAGGTGATCGACCTCGGCGTGATGGTGCCGGCGCAGACGATCCTCGACACGGCCAAGGAGCGCGATGTCGACATCATCGGGCTCTCCGGCCTGATCACGCCGTCACTCGACGAGATGGTGCGCGTGGCCAGTGAGATGGAGCGACTCGGATTCACCACGCCGCTCCTGATCGGTGGTGCCACCACCAGCCGACTGCACACCAGCCTGAAGATCGACCCGGCCTACCACGGCCCGGTCGTCCACGTCGGCGACGCAAGCCGCGCGTCGGGCGTGATCTCGAAGCTCTTGTCGAACACCCAGCGCGACGGCTTCCTGGCGGATCTCGAGACCGAATACGCCCGTGTGGTCGAGTCGCATGCTCGTGCGACCGTCGAACGCGATCGGGTCTCACTCGACGTCGCTCGGGTCAACCGTCTCGCCGCCACGTTCGACGACGCCACGGTCTCCCACCCAACCTTTGTCGGCACGCGAGTCTTCGACGACTACGACGTGGCCGAACTGGTGCCGTACATCGACTGGACGCCGTTCTTCCGGACGTGGGGCATCCGCAGCAAGTTCCCCGAGGTGTTGACCGATCCGGAGTTCGCCGCCGCCGCCACGCCGCTCTACGACGACGCGCTTGCGATGCTCGAGAAGATCGTCGCGGAGCACTGGTTCCGTCCGAAGGCGGTCGTCGGGTTCTGGCCGGCGCAGGCCGACGGTGACGACATCGTCGTGTACGCCGACGAAACCCGCTCGGCCGAGCGCGCTCGGCTGCACGGCATCCGCCAGCAGGCCACCAAGACCGACGGCCGACCGAATCTGAGCCTGTCCGACTACGTGGCGCCCGTCGAGTCGGGCGTGGCCGACTGGGTCGGCGGTTTCGTGGTCACGGCCGGACCCGAGGAGATCGAGATCGCCGAACGCTTCGAGGCCGACAACGACGACTATTCGTCGATCCTGCTCAAAGCGCTCGCCGATCGCATCGCCGAGGCGTTCGCAGAGCGGATGCACGAGCGGGTTCGCACCGAACTGTGGGGGTACGCGCCGGACGAGTCGTTCACCCCGACCGAGTTGTTGAAGGAGTCGTTCCGCGGCATCCGTCCGGCGCCCGGTTACCCGAGCCAACCGGACCACACCGAGAAGGCTGCGTTGTTCGAACTGCTCGGTGCGACGACCAGTATCGGCGTCGAGCTGACCGAGTCGTTCGCGATGTGGCCCGGATCGTCGGTGTCCGGCCTGTACTTCGCACATCCCGAGGCCAAGTACTTCGGCGTCGGCAAGATCAAGCGCGACCAGCTCGCCGATTACGCCGCCCGCAAGGGCTGGACGATCGAGGAGGGCGAACAACACCTCGCCCCCGTCCTCGACGGCAGCTGAACCCGCCGGAGTCACCCACCGGAGTCACTCACCTGGCAGCGTGAGTGTCATACGATTCGTGAGACCGTTGCGGCGCGCTGCGGTCGGGGACGAAACGAGGGACCACGACCATGAACGACAACCTCAGAATTCCGATTGCCGAGGCGCTCGGAACCGCCGTCCTGGTGATCGGTGGGCCGGGCACGGCGATCTTCGCGACCGGTGGCTTCAACGAAGGGCTCAACCTCGGCATCCTCGGGGTGTCGTTGGCGTTCGGTTTCAGCCTGCTCTGCATGGCCTATCTCATCGGCCGGATCTCCGGCTGTCACATCAATCCCGCGGTCACCATCGGCATGATCATCGCGAAGAAGATCGACGCTGCGAAGTCGGCGCCCTACTTCATCGGTCAGTTCGTCGGCGGCATCATCGGAGCCGGCATCATCGCCCTGATCCTCAGCGGTACCGACGGGTACCTGTCGGCAGCGCAGGACGCCGGCTTCGCCTCGAACGGATTCGGTGACCACTCGCCGGGCGGGTTCGACCTGTTGTCCGTGGCGATCATCGAGATCGTCGTGACGGCAGTGTTCGTGCTGATCGTGCTCGGGACCACCAACGAGCGCGGGGTGCCGAAGGGCTTCGGTCCGATCGCCGCCGGGTTCGGGTTGACGTTGGTGCACATGATCTCGATCCCGGTCTCGAACACCTCGGTCAACCCCGCCCGCTCGCTGGCCACCGCCGTGTTCCAAGGCGACTGGGCGCTCGGCCAGGTCTGGGCGTTCATCGTGTTCCCGGCGATCGGCGCTGCGCTCGCTGGTGTGCTGTGGATCGTGCTCGACCCCGTCGAGGTCGACACCACCGCCTCCACCGCCTGAGCGAAACCAGCGTCGGGCCACATTTGGGTGGGATTTCCCGGCCCCTGATAGCTTCTCGGTCCGATGTCGGTGTTCCTGCGCGATTACTTGACCGTGGTCTGGTTCGGCCTCGCCGGTTTGGCGATCGGCGGAATCCTGCTCGGATTGGCGGCGCTGGTACGGCCGTCGAGCCCCAATTACGACAAGGGCATCGCCTACGAATCAGGCGTCGACCCGGTCGGGATCGGCTGGTCGCAGAGCCAGGTGCGCTACTACGTCTTCGCACTGCTGTTCGTCATCTTCGACGTCGAAGCGGTGTTCCTGTTCCCGTGGGCCGCGAACATCGAGCGCTACGGCACCTTCGGGCTGGTCACGATGGTGATCTTCATCGTGCTGCTGCTCGATGGTCTCGTCTACGCCTGGAAGCGAGGACTGTTGCGATGGGTCTAGTCGACCGGGGCCGGATGCCAGCCCCTCTCACCAAGTTGTTCAACATGAGCCGCTCGTACTCCTTGTGGGTGTACCAGTGGGGCCTCGCATGTTGCGCGATCGAGATGGGCGCTGCGTTCGGATCGCCGCGCTACGACGTGATGCGGCTCGGGGTCATCCCGTTGCCTGCCAGCCCTCGCCAGGCCGACTTCGTGTGCATCTCGGGAACGGTCACCGACAAGATGGCGCCGGCCGTCCGACGCCTGTGGGAGCAGATGCCCGAGCCGAAGTACGCCATCTCGATGGGTTCGTGCGCCAACTGTGGCGGGCCCTACTGGGACAGCTACTCGGTCACCAAGGGTGTCGACCAGATCATCCCGATCGACGTGTACGTCCCGGGTTGCCCGCCCCGCCCCGAGGCCCTGCTCGAAGGCATCGTGCTGCTCCAGCAGCGGATCAAGCACGAGGACATGGCCGCCAAGTGGCGCGGCGACGAGTTCACCACGCAGCAGGCGACTCGCGAACGTGCGCGTCTCGCAGCGGCGCCCGCTGTTTCGGCGCGTACGCCGGATCGCGAACCGATCGTGGTTGGCGGTGGACCCTTTGAGTTACGCCACCGACGCTGATACTGCGACCGACTCCGGCGATCAACCTCAGGCGCTGCCGGGAGACGGGCTACGCGAGGGCATCATCGACGACCTGCGCCGACGCATCGGCGACGGTGTCGTCGACACGCACATCTCGCCCAACGACGACCTGTGGATCCGCGTCGCAACGGGCGTATGGCGCCAGACGGGTGAGGCTCTCAAGGCCGCCGGGTTCAGCTACTTCTGCT
>JBGTIA010000710.1:0-5761 GCA_041745835.1 Ilumatobacteraceae bacterium
AACTCAAACGCAACACCGACCGCCAACAAGAACACCGCCGAGCAGTGCTCTGCTTCGCCATCGCACTGTTCATCACCCACCGCCTACAACAACGAACCACCAGCCCTATCCGCTGACGCCCCTGGCACATCGTGTACGTCAGCGTGAAACCTCGTGGACGTGCCAGGCGGAGCGGTCTAACGTGACAGTCGTTCGTCGATCGGAGAGGAGGCAATGCACATGACTGCATCTGTGTCTGCCCCATCCGGTCGCGCCCTCGCCTCCTGAGCGAGCCGAGCACCTCGAGTGCGTGGCGACCGGCGTCCCCGTTCGTCGTACACGTCCAGAGGTCTCTCACCATGTCCGAACACCCCGAACACCCCGAACACCCCGATCACCCCGAACACCCGGAATGGCTCGTTGCGGAGCCCTACACCGACACCGATCACGGCGTCATCAAGAGTGGCAAGGAGGCACAGGTCAACCTCGTCGAGCGCGTCGGCGACGACGGCCGGTCGTGTCTCGTCGCCCGCAAGCGCTACCTGCCCCGCCACGTCACCCAGAAGGGCCAGCTCGAGGCCATGGGCGTCCAACGTGCCTCCGCGTTCCGTCACGACGTGCAGTACCGCGAAGGGCGCCAGTTCCGAAAGTCACGCGATCGGCGCGCCATCGAACGGATGTCGACCTACGGCAAGCGGTTGCTCCAGGACCGGTGGACCGGAACCGAGCACGACGTGATGTCGCAGCTCTGGCACGCCGGCGTCGCCGTTCCCTACCCGATCGCGTATGGCGACGACGTGTTCGATCTCGAGTACGTCGGCAGCTGGGAGATGGCGGCGCCGCAGCTGTCCGCGGCCCGCCTCACGCAGCGGCAGTTGACTGACGCATTCGAGCAGCTGCTCGTCGGACTCCGCGGCATGACTGCGGCCGGGATCGCCCACGGCGACCTGTCGGCATACAACCTGCTGTGGTGGGAGGAGCGGTTGTGGTTCATCGACTTCCCGCAGTCGATCGACATCGCCGCCAACCTCCAGGGCATCGACTTCCTCCACCGTGACGTCTTGAACGTCTGCGAGTGGTTCGAGCGTCGGGGCTTCCACGTCGACGCCGAGGAGGTCTTCGCCGAGTTGCTCAGCTTCCTCTGACAGCGACCGGAGCGCTCAACGGTCGGCGAGTGTCACGGGACCGTCGAGGACGACACGGACGCGTTCGTCGACAGCGAGCCCGTCAGCGGCGACCGAGGGCAGGTCGAGCAACACGTCGGTGTCGTCGACCGAGCAGCTCGCCCGGGTCAGTGGCCCGAGGAACGACACCGATCGCACCCTGGCCGGAACGCCGTCGCCGGACGATGCGTCGCGGACCAGTCGGATGTGCTCAGGACGTACGTGCACGAAACGGTTGGCGGGATCGATGCCGGTGACCTCACGGCCGAGCACTGTGAGCGCGCCGTCGCCCGTTGCCATCACGGGCACCCGGTTGCTCGTGCCGAGGAAGGTCGACACGAACGAGTCGACCGGGTGGGCGTACACCTCCGGCGGTGGGGCGAGTTGCACCAGTGACCCGCCGTTCATCACCCCGATGCGATCGGAGATCGCCATCGCCTCGTGCTGGTCGTGGGTCACGAAGACGGTCGTGATGCCCGTCTCCTGCTGGAGCCGCCGAATCTCGTCGCGCAGCTGCTCGCGGACAGCTGCGTCGAGCGCCGAGAGCGGCTCGTCGAGGAGCAGCACCGGGGGTTCGGTGGCGAGCGCCCGGGCGAGCGCCACTCGTTGCTGTTGCCCACCTGACATCTGGTGCGGGTACTTGTCGGCGTGGACGCCGAGGCCCGTCAGCTCGAGCAGTGCGTCGACTCGTGAACGCTGGGTAGCGCCCTTGACGCCCCGCATCTCGAACGCGAACCCGATGTTGCGCCTGGCTGTCATGTTCGGGAACAGGCTGTAGGACTGGAACACCATGCCGAACCCGCGGTGGCGGGCATCGACATGGACCACCGAGGTCCCGCCGACGTGCACGTCGCCGGTGTCGGGGAACTCGAAGCCAGCGAGGATCCGCAGCGCCGTCGTCTTGCCGCAACCGCTCGGACCGAGCAGACAGACGAGCTCGCCGGCATTCACCGTGAGGTCGAAGTCCTTGAGGGCTTGGGTTTCACCGAAGCGCTTCGACACCTGGCTGAACACGACGTCGGTCATCTCAGATCCCCGCTGCGTTGAACGACAGCCCGCGCCGGCGCAGCGCAGCTGCCGCGAGGCCGATGATGAGGGTGGTGAGGAGCAACACGACGAGTGCGAGTGCGAGTCCGGCGCGTGGATCGCCGCCCTGGAGCACCACGAGATAGGTCGGCAGCGTTTCCTTGAGCAGCAACGACGCAAAGGCGAACTCGCCGAGCACGAGCGCGCCGGTGAGCGCAGAGACGACCAGCAGCGACGACACCATGTTGGGCAGCACCACTCGGAGGAAGAATGTCGGTAGCGACGCTCCCAGACTTCGCGACGCTTCGAACAGCGTGCGGACGTTGAGCGCCCGGAGTCCGGCGTCGAGCGCTCGATAGGAGAACGGCAGCGCCCAGAGCGTGTAGAAGGGGACGAGGCTGTAGGGCGAGGAGAGGAACCACGGCGCAGTGCTGCGGAACGTGCCGGCGACGCCGACGACCAGTGCAACAGGGGGCACGACCCACGGCGTCAGTGTCAGCACGAGGATCAACGGCCGGAGCCTTGGCGCGCGCACCTCGGTGTAGATCGCCACGGGAACCAGGAGGATCAGTGTCAGTGCGATGGCGGCCACGGCGAGCATGAGGCTGCGCCGCGTCACCTCCAGGACACGCTCGTCAGTGAGGGCATCGATGGCAGACGCCGCTGACCATCCCTCGAACAGATTGCCCCAGGTGAGCGACACCACAGGGATGCGCTGGAGCGCGAAGCGCCCCATGGCGAGCAACGGCACGAAGAAGTAGATGCCGAGAATCGACAGGAACACGATCCGTGCGGGTCCGAGCCGTCGCCCCATCGTGGCGCTCATCGCGGGCTCCACTTGCTCACCCTGCGCTGCAGGATCGAGATCGTGACGAGTGCCGCGATGAGCAGCAGCACTGTCCATGCGACGAGCGCGTAGCCGAGGTCCTCCTCGCCGGAGATCACGTTGCCCTGCAACACGAAGCGGATCTGGAGCGGCACCAGTTGGCCGGCACCGTTGCTGAGTGCGTAGGCGGTGGCATAGGCAGAGAAGGCATTCACGAACAGCAGCACGAATCCGGCGAGCAGCGACGGCGCCAGTACGGGCACGCCGACGTGGCGCCAAAAGCGCCATCGGCTGGCGCCGATCGAGGCGGCCGCTTCCTCCCACGTTCCCTTGATCCCTTCCACGGCCGGGCTCATCACGAGGAACATCAGCGGGATCTGAAAGTACAGGTAGACGAGCACCCAGCCGGAGAACTGCGAGATGTTGAACCCGCTGGCGCGGAGGTCCCAGCCGAGTTCGCCGAGCATGCGGGTGACGAGGCCCTGCGATCCGAGCGCTGCGACGAACGCGAACGCAAGCGGGATCCCGCCGAGTTGGGAAGCGACGGCCGCCCATCCATCGACTGCTGAGCGGAACCAGCGCGGTCGCGTCACGCTGCGCAGCGTGAGGGCGAGAGCGAAGCCGATCGATCCACCGATCAGCGACGAGAGCAGCGACAGGCGCAGGCTGAGGAGGAACGACGTTCGGTACGGCCCGCTCACGGCGCGCGTCATCGACGACAACGAGAACTCGCCGCCAGGGGTGAACGCGTTGTACAGCACGATCATCATCGGCCACACGAGGAACAACCCGAGGTAGGCAATGAAGGGCCCGACGACGAGGACCGTGATCGGCCAGCTGCGGCGCCGCTGAATCGTCGGCGCGGTCGATTCGACCGCAGTGACAGGCGACAGTGTGATCGTGAGATCGGCCATGGCGTGGAGATCCGCTGGTGCGAGGGGAACCGCCGACGTCGTGTCGGCGATTCCCCTCGGCGTGGGATGGTCAGCTGTCAGCCACCATCGGGCCCCAGTTCTCGGTGAGGGCAGTCCGTGCGGCGTCGATCTGTTCCGAGCTCGGGAAGGTGATCGACTCGATCACGTCACCCGAGGGGAGATTGGCGGCGAGGTCGTCGGAGACGAGCCCCGCCTCGACCAGTGCGGCGTAGCGGGCCGGAATGGCACCCCCTTCGAGGTAGCCGAGCGCGCCGTCGTCGCCGACGATGTGCTCGATCCAGAGCCGTGCGGCACACGGGTGGTTCGCCTCACTCACGACACCTTGCGCGTAGTACGAGCCGTAGACACCGTCGGACGGCACGATCACCTCGAGATCGAAGCCGACCTCCTCGAGCTGCGGGACCAGCGCCGGGAAGTTGTAGGTCCAGTCGAGCGCGATCGGCACCTCGCCCGAGATGAGCGCAGCCGGCGTCACGTCGATCGTCTGCAGGTTGCCCAGTTCCTTGAGCTCGGCGAAGTACTCGATGCCCGGCATGATGTCGTCGAACGACCCACCGTTCGCGAGCGACGCCGCGATCACCGCCGCGAAGGCAGCTCCGGCTTCGCGGGGATCGCCGTTGAGGGTGACCATGTTCGCGTATGCCGGGTCCTTGAGGTCCTCGAACGATGTGGGGACGTCCTCGACGAGGGTCGCGTTCGTGGCGATCGCCATCACGCCGTAGTAGGCCCCGACCCAGTAGCCGTCAGGATCCTTCAGCGCCTCGGGGATCTCATCCCACGTCGACGGCTTGAACGCGTCCAGGAGCTCGTCCTGCATCAACTCGGCGGTGAACGACGGTCCGACGTCGACGGCCTCGGGCATGTCCGGCTGGCCGCGCAGCGTCCGAATCGCCGTGAGTTCGTCGGCCGATGAGGCATCCGGATTGGCGACGGGTGCTTCCACGGCGTAGGTGGTCCGGAACGCCTCGAGAATGCCGGCGTAGTTGGCCCACGTGTCGGGAAGCGCAATCAGGTTGACCTGGCCGTCGGCCTCGGCTGCCTCGACGAGCGACTCGAAGGAGCCGTCGCCGCACTCCGCAGACCCCATGCCGTCCTCGGACGCAGCAGTCGTGTCCGCAGCCGCATCGTCGTCAGCCTCGGTCGGCGCCGACGTCGGTTCGGCAGCTGGTTCCGTCGACGACGCTTCTGCAGGAGTCTCGGTCGAGGCGTTCGACGAGTCGTCGGAGTCGCTTCCGCACGCGGCGGCGATCAGCGACAAGCTGACGAGGGCAGCGGCGAAGCGGACAGGTCGGGTGTTCACGTGCACGATGTCTCCCTGGGGGTGGTGATCAGACGCCGGGTGCGCCGCAGGAAACTTAGAAAGTCGTGGTGAACCGGACCTGACGGCATGGCAACGTCACGGTGAACGTTCGGCGAACGCTGGTTCGCACGAGGGCGAGCCGATGTCAGCCACGGATCAGTCGTGCGACGGTGCCGCCGTTCGACACGGCGTACATCTCGCCGTCCGGTGACTCGGTGAGCGCGACCACGACCTCGAGCTGAGCGATCTCGACGACCCGCGGTTCCTCCGGAGGTGCAGTGGGATCCAGCACCCAGATCTGACCGCTGCAGTAGTCGCCGAAGACGTACCAGCCCGCCAGGTCGGGGACCGCATCGCCGCCGGCGACGGTGCCGCCGGTCACCGAGCAACGGCCGTCGCTGTGGTCGTAGACGAACAGCGGCGGTACGGCGCCATCGGCGGGCTGATCGTCGTTGAAGCGCTCGAACCCCTCGAAGGCGCTCCAGCCGAAATTGGTGCCCCGGGCGGCGTCGCGCCGGTCGGTCGCGGCCGA
>JBGTIA010000711.1:0-5655 GCA_041745835.1 Ilumatobacteraceae bacterium
ACGCTCGATGCCGTTGCCGGACAGCCACAGGCTGAGTGCCCTGACGCCCGGGGTGTCGATCAGCCAGCCCTCGGCGGGCAGCGGGACGAGTTCGGCGGCCACCGTCGTGTGGCGCCCCCGCTGGTCGCCCTCACGCACCGCGAACGTCGCCTGACGTTCGCGCCCGATCAGCGAGTTGACCAACGTGGACTTGCCGACACCGCTCGCACCGAGGAACGTCAACGTTCGGTTGCCGACCGCGTAGGAACGGATCGCCTCGACACCGTCGGACGTCTTGCCGCTCGCCAGGAGCACCGGCACCCCGAGGGCGACGTCGCACAACGCTTCCCGACCGGGTTCGGGATCGTCGACCAGGTCGGTCTTGGTGAGCACGACCACCGGCTCGGCGCCGGAGTCGAAGGTGAGCACGAGCTCTCGTTCCAGCCGCCTCGGGCTCGGCGGCGAGCCGAGGGCGTGCACGAGGAACACGACATCGATGTTGGCGGCCAACGTGTGCGAGACGGCCCGCATGCCGTCGAACGACGCACGCCGGGTGAACGCCGAGCGTCGCGTCAGCACGTGCTCCACGCGCTCGCCGTCATCGGAGGGGATCACCCAGTCGCCAACAGCGACGTCGGCGCCGATGTTGCGGACCCGCAACGGATCGGCAGTACCGCGAGCCTCGCCGATCGAACGGATCACGGTGCTCCACCCTCGGTCGAGCCGAGACACACGACCGGGTGCCCCAGGGCGCCCCAGTTCGACCCATGCATCGTCGAAATCCGCGGCCCATCCGAGTGCCGGGTCCGGCTCGTGGATCGCGTTCGCCATCGTGGTCGAACGGTACCCGCGATGTGGATTCGCCCGTTCCTCGGGCACACTCTGGACACAGACCACCGCACCAGCACCTGCGAAAGGCCGCAATGTCCAAACCCCTCGTCATCGTCGAATCGCCCGCCAAGGCGAAGACGCTGTCGAAGTTCCTCGGCAGCGACTACGACGTGCGCGCCTCGGTCGGCCACGTGTCCGACCTGCCGAGCAAGGGGTTGAACATCGACGTCGACAACGGCTTCAAGCCCACCTACGAGTTGACCGAACGCGGCAAGACCGTCGTCAAGGATCTCAAGGCAGCCCTGAAGGACGCCTCGGAGCTCTATCTCGCCACCGACGAAGACCGCGAGGGCGAAGCGATCTCGTGGCACCTGCTCGAGTACCTCAAACCCAAGGTGCCGGTGAAGCGGATGGTGTTCCACGAGATCACGAAGGCCGCGATCGACCATGCGGTCAACAACCCGCGCGATCTCGACTACGGCCTGGTCGACGCCGCGGAGACGCGACGCATCCTCGACCGCCTGTACGGCTACGAGGTGTCGCCCGTGCTGTGGCGCCGCGTGAATCGTGGGCTGTCGGCAGGTCGAGTGCAGAGCCCGTCGGTCCGACTGATCGTCGAGCGCGAACGCGAGCGCATCGCCTACGTCACTGCCGACTACTGGGACATCGACCTCGGCACCGCCACGCAGCCTGCCTTCGACGCCAAGCTGGTCGCCGTCGACAGCGACCGCGTCGCGACCGGCAAGGACTTCGACGCAAAAGGCCAGGTGTCGCCCAAGGTCGTTGCGCTCGACGAGGCGCGAGCGCGTGGTCTGGCCGAGGGCCTCGACGGCGCCACGTTCACGGTGCGATCGGTGGAGGAGAAGCCGTATCGCTCCTCACCCAAGGCGCCGTTCATGACCTCGACGCTCCAGCAGGAGGGCGGCCGCAAGCTGCGCCTGTCGTCGTCGCAGGTGATGCGCGTTGCCCAGGGCCTCTACGAGCGCGGCTTCATCACCTACATGCGTACCGACAACGTCGTGCTCTCCGACGAGGCGATGCAGGCCACCCGCGCGGCGGTGACCAGCGAGTACGGCGCCAACTACCTCAACGCCGCTCCGAAGCAGTACTCGTCGAAGGTCAAGAACGCTCAGGAGGCCCACGAAGCGATCCGTCCGACCACGCCGTACCGGTCGCCTCAGCAGGTGTCGAGCGAGCTCAACAGTCAGGACCTCGCCCTGTACCGGTTGATCTGGCAGCGCACGCTCGCGTCACAGATGGCCGACGCCACCGGCGTGACCGTCTCCGTCCGGCTCGCGGCCAACTCGACCGACCGGTCGACGGGTGAACTCACCGACTGCGAGTTCGCAGCGTCCGGCACCACGATCACGTTCCCCGGTTACCGGGCGGTCTACGTCGCCTCGAAGGAAGAGACCGGCGACGACGAGAACGAAGCACTGCTGCCGCTGCTGACCCAGGGTGACGAGGTACCGGTCGCGTCGATCGAACCCCAGGGTCACAGCACGTCACCCCCGGCCCGGTACACCGAGGCGTCGCTGGTCAAGCGGCTGGAGGAGCTGGGCATCGGACGTCCGTCGACCTGGGCGTCGATCATCCAGACGATCCAGGACCGCGGGTACGTGTGGAAGAAGGGTCAGGCGCTCGTGCCCACGTGGACCGCGTTCGCCGTCATCCGCCTGCTCGAGGAGCACTTCGACGCGCTGGTCGACTACGACTTCACCGCGTCGATCGACCACGATCTCGACGAGATCGCCCGCGGCACCCGGGCCAAGGACAAGTGGCTCAAGCGCTTCTACTTCGGCGACACCGGTGATGGCGACACCGAACCGATCTCGGCCGAGGCCGGCTTCGGCGACGATGCGCTGCGCGGGCTCAAGCGACTCGTCGAGGAGAACCTCGACGAGATCGACGCCGCCGAGATCAACACGTTCCCGCTCGGACCCGACGACGACGGCAACCTGATCGTCGTCAAGCCGGGCAAGTACGGTCCGTACGTGAAGCGCGGCGACGACACCGCCAGCGTGCCCGACGACCTCACCCCCGACGAATTGACGGTCGCAAAGGCGATCGAGTTGCTCGCTGCGCCGAAGTCCGACGAGCCGATCGGCGAACTCGACGGGTATCCGGTCTACGCCAAGAGCGGCCGGTACGGGCCGTACGTGCAGTGGGGCGACCACGACGATCCCCCGCCCGGATTCGAGAAGCCGAAGATGTCGAGCCTGTTCAAGACGATGGTCCTCGAGCGGATCACGATGGACGAGGCCGAAGCGCTGCTGCAGCTGCCCCGCCACCTCGGCGACGACCCGACCGACGGCGTGGCGATCTACGCGAACAACGGTCGCTACGGGCCGTACGTCCAGAAGGAGAAGGACTACCGCAACATCGACGCCGAGGACCAACTGCTGCAGATCACGCTCGACGACGCGCTGAAGATCTTCAGCGAGCCGAAGGTCTACAAGCGTGGCGGCGCCAACATGGCGGCCAAGGGGCCACTGCGTGAGTTCGGCACCGACCCGGTGAGCGAGCGACCGGTCGTCGCCAAGGACGGCAAGTTCGGTGTGTACGTCACCGATGGCGAGACGAACGCGTCGCTCGGCAAGGGCGACCGGCTCGACGAGATGGCACCGGAGCGCGCCTACGAGCTGCTCGCCATCCGCCGCGAAACGGTGAGCGCCAAGGGCGGCGCAACGAAGAAGCGCGCTGCGAAGAAGGCCCCGGCCAAGAAGAAGGCCGCAGCCAAGAAGACTGCGGCCAAGAAGACTGCTGTGAAGACAACTGCGGCGAAGAAGAAGGCGCCGGCCAAGCGGGCCGCTGCCGCAGAACCGGCGACCGAGAAGGCTGCGCCGGTCATCACCGACCTCGCAGAATGATCAACCCGTTCTCGTGAACAACCTCACCTCGGAGAGGTGCAGGTGTTCACGAGAACCCGGGTCGTTCAGGTGATCAGGTCGTGTGGGTCTCTTCGACGACGTGGCCGCCATCGGGTGACACGATCCGCTCGCTCTGCACATTGTGACGCCCACGGCTCATCCAGCCGAGCCCCTGGATCGCGGCGACGAGCAGTGAGATCGCACCGCCGACCATGAGGATGTAGCCGATTGCCTGCAGATCGAAGCCGTCGACGGCCTGCTCCACGCCGAATGCCACGATGGCTCCTGCGATGATCAGGAGGATTCCGAGTCCTGCGTACATTGTCCTGTCCTTTCGTCCTTGCCGTTGCACTGTGCAACGGGCTGGAGCGACGATTCCCGCACCGGGGCGGACACAAACAACAACAACTCGTCAAGAACAGCTCTCGGTCAGGTGAAGATGATCTGGCCGCCGGCGGCCATGTCGTAGAACTCGCCGACGGTGATGATGTCGTCGAGTTGGTCGATCAGGTCCTCGCGCTCGATCGCCGAGGATCACGAGCCGTTGCTGTTCCGTCGCCATCTCCGCGAACTCCCATCCTGTGGGCCACAACGCTGTGGCCACCTCTGTTGTCGACGGTACGCATCGGTGGCTGCGTTGAACACGGCCTTTCGTCACATCCCCTGCGGGGTATGTGCTCGCCGCCGTGGGCCGGTCGACTGGATACCATCGCCGATCGTGAGCGATCGCCCGCCGTACATCGCCTTCGAGGGCGCCGAAGGCTGTGGCAAATCGACGCAGGCGGCCCGACTGGCAACGGCAATCGGTGCGGTGCTCACGCGAGAGACAGGTGGCACCGACATCGGCGCCCGACTACGAGCACTGCTCCACGACACGAGTGTTCACGATCTGCGCCCCCGCGCCGAGGCGCTCATCACCGCCGCCGACCGTGCCCAGCACATTGCCGAGGTGGTGCTCCCGGCGCTCGATGCCGGTCGTCCGGTGGTGAGCGATCGTTCGGCGTATTCGTCGCTGGCCTACCAGGGCCATGGACGCGAACTCGACATCGACGAGATCCGCCGACTCAACGACTGGGCCACGAGCGGCGTGTGGCCGACCACCGTCGTGTTCCTCGACACGCCCGACGATGTGATCGCCGAGCGGATGAGCCGACGCGACCTCGACCGGTTCGAAGCCGCCGGCGAGGAGTTCCATGCCCGAGTGCTCGCGGGGTTCCGAGCGATGGCCGCAGCCGACCCGGAGCGTTGGATCACGGTGCAGGCGATCGGCTCGGTCGAGCGTGTGTCCGACGACATCCGACGAGCGCTCGACGAGCGCGGTGCGGTGTGAGCCCACCGTGAGTTCTGCGATCGACACCCGACCGGGGGCGATTTGGGACGGCGTGATCGGTCAGCCCGACGCCGTTGCGCGTCTCCGCGCCGCAGCCGAACACGGACCGGTGCACGCGTATCTGTTGGTCGGCCCCGCCGGTTCCACGAAACTCCAGGCCGCCCGTGCCTTCGCTGCGCGGTTGATGACCGGCACGGACGACGCAGACCGACGCGACGCATCGCTGATCCTGCGCGGCGAGCATCCCGACGTCCGCGAGGTTCGTCGCTCGGGCGCCCGGATCGACGCCGACCAGGCACGAGCGATCCTCCACGAGGCATCGCTCACACCGTCGGAGGGGCCATCGAAGGTGATGATCCTCGACGAGTTCCACCTGCTCGCACCAGAGGGCGCCGGCCGTCTGCTCAAGGTCATCGAGGAACCGCCCGCGTCGGTCACCTTCCTGATCCTGGCCGACTTCGTACCGCACGACCTGATCACGATCTCGTCTCGATGCGCACGCGTCGAGTTCCGGGCGATCGGCCCGGACGTCATCGCCGCTCAACTGGTCGTCGAGGGAGTTGCGCCGGCCGCAGCGATGGGCGCGGCCCGGGCCTCGCACGGCGACCTCGAACGGGCGCGAGTGCTCGCCACCGATCCGGCGCT
>JBGTIA010000712.1:0-1677 GCA_041745835.1 Ilumatobacteraceae bacterium
GTTTGGATCGATCGCAGCAAGCACGCCCCAATCAGCACGAGCCCACTCTTGCTGGCTGCGCCCTCGGCTACGGTGCCTCCATGACCGACGACGCGTTCCAGGACTTCGCCCGGCGGTACACGGCCGCCTGGTGTTCGCACGATCCCAGATCGGTGGCTTCGTTCTTCGCCGAGGACGGCTCCCTCGCCGTGAACGGTCAGGAACCTGCAGTCGGTCGCGCTGCGATCGCCGACATCGCTCGAGGCTTCTACGAAGCGTTCCCCGACACGGTCGTGATCATGGACCTCGCTCGACTCGCAGGAGATCGCGCCGTGTACATGTGGACCTACGAAGGGACGAACACCGGTCCCGGCGGAACCGGCCACGCCGTGCGCTTCAACGGGTGGGAACACTGGACGCTCGACGACAACGGCTTGATCGCGATCTCGGATGGCCGGTTCGACACAGCGGAATACGAGCGGCAGTTGGCCCACGGCACCTGACGCAGCGACCGCCGGGTATCAGCCCCAGCCGAGCTCCTGCATCGCGAAGCCGGAGTGCCAGATCTTGGTCAGGTGGGCGATCTTGTCGCCGTCGAACTGCAGCGCGTAAGCGTAGTCGCTGCCCGTGCTCTTGCCCGTCGCCGGCAGGGGGCCGCCGTCGCCACTGTGGGTGCCGCGGAACACTGCGTACACCACGACGCAATTGCGTTCGGCGTCGGTGCCGAATCCCCCGATCTCGTACGACACGTCGCTCATGAAGGTGTGCAGGCCCTGCATCCAGTTGCTGTAGGCCTCGATCGAGGTCACTTCGGCGAGAGCCTCGGACTGGGCTGCGAATGTTGCGTCAGGGGTGCAGTACTGGGCGCACTCGGCCCAGCCCTGGCCCGATTCGCACGCCTCGAAGAACGCGTCGGCGGCAGCGGCGATGTTGGTGGCGCTGGTGGCCATGGCGGTGGTGTTCGTCATGACGGTGTCTCCTTGTCTCGGGGCCGCCGGTGTGCGACCCGATGCAGCGATCATGAGGGAGTCGCCGGAGGGGAACATCTCCCAGGTGGCATATATGCCAGGTGGCAGATGTCCATGTCTCGGTGGTCGACGACGATCGGGTCATGGACAGCACTCGACCTCGGGTCAGAATCCACCATGGCCAGCACCCTCGACGACGTCGACGATCGCGCCGATGCCGTCGCCGGCCGGACCAATCTGTCGTTGCCGCTGTCGAGCTTCGTCGGGCGAACTGCCGAGGTCACCTCGCTGAGGTCGGAGATCCGTGTGCAACGGTTGCTGACGATCACGGGATCGGGCGGGTGTGGGAAGACCCGGCTCGCCCAGGAGGTCACGTGGGCCGAGCTCGACGGGTCCCCCGACGGGGTGTGGTGGGTAGAGCTGGCACCGATCGGTGACCCCGAGCGCGTTGCTGCCGAGATCGGCCAGGTGCTCGGTCTCCGTGAGGAGTTCGGGCGCCCGATCATCGACACCCTCGCCGACGGGCTCCGGCAGTTCGACGGGCTCGTCGTGCTCGACAACTGCGAGCACGTGCTCGGTGGCGTGCGGCCACTCGTCGACCAGCTGCTGCGGCGCTGCCCGACTCTCCACGTCCTCACCACGAGTCGCGAACCGCTGGGCGTCACGGGCGAGACGACGTGGCGCGTGCCCTCGCTCGATCGGGATGCGGGCGTCGAACTGTTCGTGCAAC
>JBGTIA010000713.1:0-2777 GCA_041745835.1 Ilumatobacteraceae bacterium
GGCGCGCCTTCCCCGGCGGGCCGCTTCGAGCCCGAGCACCGCGGCCGTCGTCGTCTTGCCGACCCCGCCGGAACCGCAGCACACGATCACCGACGACCCGTCGATCACGTCGCCATTGGCCGCAGTCCTGGTTGCAGTCGCGGTCGCCGAGTCGATGGTCACCGAATCGATGACGGAGGGGTTCGCGGTCGGTGAGTCCGTCGGTTCAGCGGCGGTCATGGGTCGGTCTCTCCGTCGGCGAAGCGGTCGGCGCCGAGGGCGATGGCCAACTGGTCTATGTCGGAGGAGTTCAGGCCGGCAACCAACAGGGCGGGCAGGGTCACTTCGGGAATCGGCAGCTCTGCGGCGAGTCGTGCGATCTCCCCCGATTCCATCTCGCGACGCGACCGCCGAAACGCGACCGCATCGAGCAGGTCGCCTGCAATCGTCGGGTGGAGTTCGGCGACGGCGCGACGGGCGGTCGCGTCGTCGGGGAGCGGATCGCCCACGTCGACGCCATTGACGACCACCGGTCCGAGTTGCACTCCGACCTCGTCCTCCAGGGCGAACGCTGTCTCGACCACCTCGTTGACGGGCGTCGTCTCGGGCAGCGTCACCAGCACCACCTGGCATCGCTGCGGATCGTGGAGCAGTTCGAGCACGTCATCGGCCTGGGCCCGCACCGGACCGGAGCTGACGGCATCTGCCAGTCCGGCTGCGGACATCAGGAACGTGATCGCATGGCCGGCTGCAGGACCGTCGACGACGATGAGGTCGTAGTCACCGGATCGCTCCAACTGCTTGATCTTGCCGAGCACCACGATGTCGTCGATCCCGGGCGCCGCCGTCCCGACGATGTCGATGACGCCGGTCCGATTCAGCCGCTTGGCGATGCGGCCGAAACCGTGCTCACGCAGGTACTCGTCGAGCGCCTCGGGTGCCGAGATCGCGAGGACCTCGATGCCCGGGAGCAGGTCGGCGAGCGCCGGCTTGCCATCGAGCTCGACCACGAGCACTCGTCGCCCGGCATTCGATGCGGCACGGGCGATCACAGCCGTTACCGTGGTCTTCCCCACACCGCCCTTGCCCGCCACCACGACGACGCGGGCAGCAGTCAACGACTGCAGCGGGAACTCGCTCTCTGGAGGCACCTGTGCGAAGACTAGCGATCGGCATGCTCACGCTGGTGGCCGGGCTCACGCTGTTCGCGCCGAGCATCCAGGCGCAGGACGACTCCGACGCCGCTGACGCCGCTGACGCGATCGGCCGGATCGACGTGCTGCAGGTGAGCGGGTTCGTCGATCCGATCATCGTCGACACGATCGACGAGGCGATCGATCGAGCCGAACGAGACGGTTCGCAGGCATTGATCCTCCAGGTCAACAGCGACGGCACCATCGTCGACGACGACGTGGTCGGCGAGCTCCTCGTGCGCGTCGCCACGGCGCCCGTTCCGATCGGAATCTGGGTCGGGCCGAGTGGGGCTCGCTTCTACGGTGCTGCGGCCCAACTGATCGCCGTGGCCGATGTCACCGGCATGGCGCCCGGTGCACGGGTCGGCTACATCGGGGTGCCGCTCGACCCGCCCGGCCTGCCCGACGGTGTGGCCGTCGACTTCGGCGTTGCCGAAGAACGTCTCCGCAACGATTCGATCGGTCTGTCCGACGCCCGCTCGCTCGACGTGTTCAAGCAGCGACTCGACGACGAGGGCATCGCGACGATCACCAACATGGTGGCGGCGATGGACGGCTACGAGGAGAACGGCGTCGTCCTGGTCACCACCGAACTCGTCGTGCTCGAGGACGGGTCGACCCGCTTCGACACGGTGTCGGTCGTCCGCTTCGCCAAGCTCACGCTCGTCGACCAGTTGTTCCACACCGTTGCCAGCCCCCCGGTCGCCTACCTCCTGCTCCTGACCGGGCTCGCCCTCCTGGTGTTCGAATTCTTCACCGCCGGAGTCGGTATCGCTGGCGCCGTCGGCGCCGTGTGCACCGTGCTCGCCTTCACCGGCCTGGCCGTGCTGCCCACCCGACCCTGGGCTGTCGTGCTGATCGTGTTCGCGATGATCGCCTTCGCGGTCGACGTGCAAGTGGGGATACCACGGTTCTGGACCGGGGTCGGCATCGCTCTCACCCTCGTCGCGAGCTGGTTCCTGTTCGAGTCGATCCCCGGTTCGTCGATGCGACCGTCGTGGCTGGCGCTGATCGCTGGGGTCGGGGGCATCACCCTGACATTCATCGTCGGCATGCCCTCCATGGTGCGTTCCCGGTTCGCGACGCCGACGATCGGACGCGAGTGGATGATCGGACGCGAGGGCAACGCCATCGACGCCATCGATCCCGAGGGCTTCGTCACGGTCGGATCGGCCACGTGGCGCGCTCGGACCAACCGTTCGACTCCGATCGCTGCGGGCGAACCGATCCGCGTCGCCGCGATCGACGGCGTGACCCTCGACATCGAACCGCTCGAAGGTGCCGCTCGCGACTATCGCGAGATGCGCCCGAAACCAGCCGACGCCGAAACCGAAGCGGGCGCGGACGACAACTCCGACGACAACGCGCCCGCCGACGCCAGCTGACGCAGTTCCCCCCGCCCAGGTCAGAAGGAACAGTGTTCCGCGAGACCTGGGCGCGGGGAGCGGAGTTCAGGCGTCGGGGAGGCGGGGGCCGGCGATGCGCAGGTCGTCGCGGCGACGGGTGATGCCGCGAGCATCGAGCTCAGCGACCAAGGGGAGCGCGAACTTGCGGCTCGCGCCGGTGGCGTCACGGAACTGGGCGACGGTGAAGCCGGCGGGATCG
>JBGTIA010000714.1:0-4587 GCA_041745835.1 Ilumatobacteraceae bacterium
GTCGGTGCCGCGCGCCACCGCCACCACGTCGCCATGGCGGATGACGAGCCCGTCGCCGCCACGCACTCGCACCAGGACGTCGTTCATGGCCCCACCAGTCGGCCGCCGCGGAAGCGCCAGCGCAGGAACACGACCTTCATCGGGCCGTTGAGGAAACCGAAGATCACGACCCAGGTGGTGGCGAAGTGCGTGATCCAGGTTTCGGCCGGCGGCGCCGGATCGGCGTTGGGGACCAGGCCGAACCGCAACACCAACCACAGCGCGACGCCCTCGTTGATGCCCGTGAGCAGGCCGAACTGCGTGGGCCAGTCCTTCTCCCACCGCCACTGCTGCAGCGCGTGGTAGATCAGCTCCCAGATGATCCCGAGCACCAGCACGGCGCCGAGGATCGAGAACGTCATCTTGTACGCCTCGCTCAACTCGAACTCGGCCGGCATCGACGGCAGGAACGGAGTGATGAGCAACGTCCACAGGCCGCCGAGCACGATCACGGCGAAGATGCGGGTCTGGAGGCGGCCTCGCAGCGTGGGGATCATGGCCGCTTGTTCCTCGCCCACTTCGTCCACTGCGAGATCGATCGCAGCGGTCCGATCTTCTTGCAGAACCCCTGCGACGCCAGGTCGTCGACGATCGCGATGTTGGCGAGCTGCAAGCCGAGGAACGAGTCGACCGGCGCCACGTACCCGCCGAGCGTCGCAGCACCGATGGAGTACAGGCGACCCGGGTCGCTGCGGGTGCCACGCACCTCGAACGTGCGCTCGACGTCGAGCCGGCGCATGCCGGTGTGGCCGGCGCCACCGTGGGTGAGCAGGTCGCCGAGCAGACGGTGCTCGGTGGGGTCGGCCTCGAGGCCGGTGCCGTCGATGATGAAGTTGGCCTCGAGCTCGAGCGCCGAGCCGTCGCGCGACTCGATGCGGGTGATGGTGCCACCACCGGGCCGGGGCACCACCTCGCGGGCCTCCCCCTGGAACTGGCGGTACCAGCCCTCGCGCAGGCCACGACTGATCTGTTCCTCCCAGTACTTGCGCTTGGGGATGTTGGTGCCGCCGACGCGCTTGATCGTCGCGGCCCGACCCTGCGGGTCGTCGTTGCGGTTGAGGTCGTCGAACAGCTGGCCACCCCAGCCCGACTTCGGGTAGTTGAACCCCTGGTAGGCGAACCCGTCGCGACCCTTGCGCTTCTGGAACCGCTCGCCCTGGTCGGCGTCGACGTAGTTGCGGAACACGTGCCAGATCTGGGTCTGGGCACCGTACTTGTCGCGGTCGTCGATCAGCCGCTGCAGAATGCGGATGCCCACGATGCCGCTCCCCCGCACGATGACGTTGCCGCCGTGCTGGATGAGGTGCTGGTACACGTGCTCGTGGTCCTCGTAGGCGTTCACCACCGAGGTGACGTCGCCGGTGCGCGAGCGGTACTCCTGGAGGTCGGGCAGGAACCGAAGTCCCGGGTACCCGACCGACACGTGCACGTAGCGGCTGCGCCATGCGATGCGTGGGGTGGGCGTGGCCCCCACGGGCGGGGTCATCACCGTGAAGTAGCCACCACCCTGCCGGCGGCGGATCACCCGGCCGGTGCCCTTCACGAGCATGGACGGCCAGTCGAGTCGCTGCATCTCGCGGTCGCACGACTTGAAGACCTGCCCGGCCATCGGCGTGTAGTAGTCGACCCCGATCGGCTCGTTGAGCACCTGCCACACCGGAGCGAGGGCCTTGGTGATCCCGGTCTGGCCGGCCGACTTGCGGAACGAGCGGTCGAAGCACTCGCGGATGGCGTAACCGGGGAACCCCCAGATGTTGTCGACCACCGAGCCCGAGTCGGAGCGGATGCGCTCGAAGTCGGGGATCTGCGAGTTGCGACAGAGGTACTTGTACGTCTCGTACGGTCGGTCGATGTCGGTGACGATGCGGATCGTGTTGGGGTCGGCGCCGGCGACGCGCAGGATGTGCGTCAGCGTGAAGCTGCCCATCCCCCCACCGACGCTGATGAGTGGCACGTCGTACACCGGGATGCCCGACGCCTCGAGCATCGCGTCGGTCCAGATGGGTGTGGCGAGCATGGTGTCGTCGAGGTCGCCGCGCCCGCCGGGACGTACGTCCGCGCCGGCAGCGGCATCACCACCGAAGAGTCTCGTGACGGTGTCGTTCTGGTTCGTCATGTCATCAGCCGCCCTCACTGCGTGCGACGAGTGGTGCGATGGCAGCTGCCAGCTCACCGGCGGTACGCCAGCGGCTCGCCGGATCGGTGTCGATGCACCGCTCGATGATGGAACGTTCCTCGGCACCGAGCGTCGGCGACAGCTCGGGCGACGAGCTCAGCACCTTCCGAACGGCGAGCAGCGGCTCGTTCGGTGGCAGGTACCCGTACAACCCTTCGCCGGTGAGCGCTCGGTGGAGCGTGGCGCCCAGTGCGAACACGTCACCCGACCGCGACGGGCGTCCGCCGTAGAGCACGGCCGGGTCCACGTACTCGACCGCCTCGAGGCCGGTGAGCCCCGTCACGGTCTGGTCGGGATTGATGGTGGAGGCGAGGCCGAGGTCGGCGAGCTTGGCGCCGTGCTCGTGGAGCAGCACCGTGGCGGGTTGGATGTCGCGGTGGGCGAGACCTGCCTCGTGGAGGTCGTGGGCCGCGAGCGATGCATGGTGCAGGGCCCGCAACACCTCGGCACGGGTCAATGGTCGTGCCGGCGTGGCCAGCGAGCCGAGCGGCAGGTACTCCATCGAGTAGTAGAAACGATTGCCGTCCTGGCCGGCGTCGTACAGCTGCACGAGGTACGGCGACGGCACAGCGGCGAACGTGCGCAGCTCGCGCGCCACCCGCTTGAAGATCTCGTCGTCGTTGATGCCGGCGACGACCTTCACGATCACCCGGTCGGCGGCGATCCCGAGGCGGGCCGGTGGTTCGGCGACGTGGAACGTGCCGGTGCTGCCCGAACCGGCGGGACCGAGCAACCGGTAGTCCGCGATGGTCTCGGCCGCCATCAGTTGATCGCCTTCGCCTCGTTCGTCACTGCGCTCCCGTCCTGTGCAGATACTGTCAGACCTTCGGTCGAGTGGTCCACCACCGTGTGCTCGCCCGCAGCGGCGGGCACCACGCGGGGCAGGAAGCGGTCGAACAGCGGACCGGTCATGATCGTCGTGACCAGCGCCATGAGCACGCCGCCGATCTGCATCGGCCCCGAGATGACGCCGGCCTGGAAGCCGACCAGGGCGACGACGAGGACGAGCAGCCCGCGGCAGTTCATGAGGATGCCGAGCACGTTGCCCTCGGCCCACGACAGGCCGCCGGCCCGGGCAGACACCATGCCGCCGCCCCACTTCCCGACGACGCCGGCCAGCACGAACAGCGCGAGCAGGGGCACGTCACCGGCCTGCAGCGCGGTGAAGTCGGTCGCCAGCCCGCTGAAGGCGAGGAAGACCGGCAGCAGCACGATCGCCGTGAGGTCGGCGAGGCGCACGCTCATGTCCTTGAACAGGCGCTCCTTCTGCGGCATGGCGATGCCGGCGAGGAAGCCGCCGACGATGACGTTGATGCCGAGCTGGTGGGCGGCGTAGGCAGAGCCGAACAGCACGATGAGGAAGGTCGCGAAGTGCCCGGGCAGCAGCGCCCCGGCCCGCTCGTAGCTCTTCCCCACGGTCACGAGCAGCCGAGGGACGACGAGCAGCATCGCCGCGATGTAGAGCAGTGCCCAGAGCACCTTGAGCGTCAGGGCGGTGCTGTCGTCACCCGTCGCCACACCGGCAGCCACCGCGACCAGCAGGAACATCAGGATGGTGACGGCGGCGGCAGCGGCGATGCCCATGGCCCCCATCGGGCTGGCCTGCAGCCCCTTCTCCTGCAGGATCCTCGCCATCACCGGGAACGCCGTCACGGCCAGCATCGCCCCGACGAACAGCGTGAAGCTGAGCTCGGACGGGTCGGCAGCACCGATGAAGCGCTCCGTGAAGAGCATCGGCCCGATCGCGAAGCCGATGGCCACCGGCACGGCGACGGCACCGACGCTGAGCAGGGCGATGCCTCGTTCCTTGCCCTTCAGGGTCCGGGCGTTGAGCTCCAGGCCGACGAGGAACATGAACAGCACCAGGGCGATCTGGCCCAGCACCCCGAGCACCGAGCGCGCCTGGGTCGGGAAGACGCACTGCGTGATGCTCGGCAGCGTCCCGGGCGGGGCTGCGCGCAGGCTCTCCGTGCAGTGCAGGAACGACGGCGCGCTGTCCCAGACGAAGCTCTTGGGCCCGAGCAGGGTGGGACCGAGCAGCACACCGGCGACGATCTCCCCCACCACCCGGGGCTGACCGACCTTCTGGGCGACGCTGCCCATCAGCCGGGCCAGCACCAGGATGATGAACAGGTTCAGCAGCACGAACCCCACGACCTGCGTCGGCGTCAGCGTCGGCGGTGGTGCGGGTGTCGCAGCAACGGCAAGTTCCATGTCTCCCCCTCCCGGCACGAGGCCGGTGCTGGTGGTGCGTCTGCCTGCTACCGGCGGGCGTCGGTGTCCGAGGGCGTCTGCCGGACGACGGCGCCGGCGGTCGGGCTCTGCTGGACCGGCACGGGGTCGGACGTCGGGGTCGGACCCGACGGCGCCCG
>JBGTIA010000715.1:0-7812 GCA_041745835.1 Ilumatobacteraceae bacterium
GCGCAGCGGCAAAGGAATGTTGCGTGCCTTCAACTGATGAGACTGACCCGGGGAGTGGGGTCAACTCAATTCGTTCGGGGTTGCAGGACCTACTTCTGTCCGGGGGCGCGCACGGACGGGCTTCCCGTGCGCTCGCGGCAAGCCGACGCACCTCTCGGCTCGCCGTCTTCGCGGCCGTCCTGGCCGAAGTAGGAGAAGCCTGGCGAGCCGTCCTTCACGCAGTGAGCGGCGGACGCCGTCCCGGCCTGGGTCATGGCGAAGCCGCCGACGATCGTGGCGGCGGCGATGGCGATGCGGATCTGCTTGGTCATGGTTGAACACTCCTTGTGAGATGGATTGGCTAACGACGCACGGTTCGTGAGCCACCGAGGTTTGGATCACCGCTACGAAAGTTTTTCGCAGGGATCCCCAAGACTCCCGAGTTGGTGCCGGCGCCGTCTGTCTGGGATCGTCTCGACCCGTGCTCCCGACATTCGATCTGCTCGACCTCCAGGAATCGGGAAGCGCCGGGCAATACCGGTTCGACGTGCGCACCGATCTCTCGACGCCGTTCGGATTCCTGTACGGCGGGAGCGGAATCGCCGCCTCGATCGAAGCAGCCGAGCGAACGACCCACCGCCCGTTGCAGTGGATCACGACGCAGTTCATCGGATCGCCGGCGCCCGGCTCCGTCGTCGAACTCCAGGTGACCGTCGCGGCCGAGGGGCGGGTCACGACCCAGTCACAGGTCGATGCGACGGTCGAGGGCAAGCCGGTGTTCGCGTCGCTGTGTGCCCACACCATCCGCCCGGGCGGAGACGCCGCCGAGTTCGTCACCATGCCCGACGTGCCCCGGCCCGACGACTGCCCGGCAATGGGCGGACCGTTCGAGCTCGACCTGTCCGAGTCGTTCTTCCGGACGATGGAGCGGCGATTGGCGGCGGGCACCTTCGGCTTGGAGGCGGTCGGCACCCCGCAACGCGGCGGCCTGTCGATCTGGACCCGCGTCGTCGGTGACGAGATCGGCACCCCGGCATCACAGGCGTACGTCGCCGACATCGTCCCGATGGGAATCGGCGCGGCCCTCGGTGCGTTGCCCGGGGCGACCAGCATCGACAACACGCTCCGTGTGATCGACACGGAACCGACCGACTGGGTGTTGCTGGAACTGGTGCCGGAGGGCTTCCACCGCTCGATCGGTCACGGATCGCTGCGGATGTGGAGCGCAGACGGACGGCTGATGTCCATCGCCCAGCAGACGTGCATCATCCGGACCAGCCACCACAACCGTTGACCGACCGCAGTCCGTCCTCCGGGGTCCGACTCGGGAGGACCCGGCGACCGATCAGATGCCGGTGTCCAGCGGAGTGCTCGGCGGGCCGTGGGTGACGAGATCCCGCAGCAGCGGGCCGAGGCGACGGGGCGAGAACCAGACGCCGTCGATGGTCGACGTCTCGATCTCGTCGAGGTGCCACCAGCGCAACTCGTGGAGCCGCTCGGCGCGGAGCTGCTCCCACGAGAATGCGGGTGCGGGATCGAACCGCTCGGTCGCCTCGACCAGGTAGTAGCAGTCGCGCTGGCCATCCCACCGACCGTCCAGATGTGGCGTGACGTGCTCACGGTTCCAGACGTGGGTGCCGACGACGGGCTCGTGGAGCCCCACCTCTTCGATGAGTTCCCGACGGAGAGCATCGAGATGGCTCTCCCCGGGATCGAGGCCGCCCCCCGGCAATGACCACACCGTGGCGTCCGGGAACTCGAAGCGCACGAGCAGGATGTGCTGGTCGGGTGTGACGAGCAGCGCGCGGACGGCCTGCCTGATGCGCAGTTCGGTCATCGGCGGCGCGTCAGTCGTTGGGCGTGTCGCGCAGACCGTCGTTGAACGACTTGTACATGCCGTAGACGCTCTTGCACTTCTCGCACACCGGCAGCTGCTTCGGGTCGCGCGAAGGCACCCACACGAACCCGCACAACGCCTCGACGGGTGTACCCATCACCCGGGCCTCGAGCACCACTGCGGCTGCGTTCTCGCCGCGTTTGGTCTTCACGATGTGGGCGGCGGTCGGTTCGCCGGTTTCTGTCGTCTCGTCGGTGTCGACGTCGACGCGTTCGACGGGCATCGTTTCGAGCTCGGTCATGGTGTCAGTCAAACAGATCCGGTAGGGTGGTGCTCGTGCTCATCGCCATTGTCGCCACCGTTGCTGCCGTAGCAGCAGCAGCAGGCGCAGCAGTGGCTGCACGCGGCCCCGCCCCCGTACTCATTCCGGTACGGGTCAGGCGGGGGACACGAGCCCAGCGTCAACGCTGAGCACTCGTCGAACTCGCCCGACCAGCCGGATACCGGCGGCGGGCTCCGCTGCAGGTCTTCGGGACATTCCTGTTCCCCTCCAGGGACACACCTTCCCAAGGCAGACCATGACCATGACCCTGAACATCGACACCACCGATCCGTACGCCGACGACCCGGCGTTCGCCCTCCACCAGGGCGGCAAGCTCGTGGTCGCATCGCGCGTCCCGATCGAGGGCCCGGAGGACCTGGCACTCGCCTACACGCCCGGTGTCGGCCGTGTCTCGCAGGCGATCGCCGACGAACCCGACCGCGTGTGGTCGTTGACCGGCCGCGCGAATGCCGTGGCCGTGCTCTCGAACGGTACGGCCGTGCTGGGCCTCGGCGACATCGGTCCCGAGGCGGCGATGCCGGTGATGGAAGGCAAGGCGGTGCTGTTCAAGCAGTTCGGCGGTGTCGACGCGTACCCGGTGTGCGTGAACGCCAGGACCGTCGACGAGATGGTGGCGATCGGCATCGCGATCGCGCCGACCTTCGGCGGCATCAACCTTGAGGACATCAAGGCGCCGGAGTGTTTCGAGATCGAGCGCCGGCTCCAGGAGGCGCTCGACATCCCGGTGTTCCACGACGACCAGCACGGCACGGCGATCGTCGCACTCGCCGCACTGATCAACGCGGCGAAGGTCGTCGGGAAACGAGTGGAGGAGTTGCGCGTCGTCATCGTCGGCACCGGCGCAGCGGGTGTCGCGGTGGCCGAGTTGCTGCACGATGCGGGTGCTGGCCGCGACGGCACAGGCGACATCATCGGCGTCGACAGCACCGGCATCCTGCACCGTGACCGAGCGCAGTTGACGCCGACCAAGCAGTGGTTCGTCGACAACGGCAATCGCGACGACCGCCGCGGTGGTGTCCGAGAGGCGCTGCAGGGTGCCGACGTGTTGCTGGGTCTGTCCGGTCCCGGCAGCATCGAAGCCGAGTGGCTCGCCGAGATGGCCGACGACGCAATCGTGTTCGCGATGGCCAATCCGACGCCCGAGGTGATGCCCGAGCTGATGCCTGACAACGTCTCGGTGATCGCCACGGGACGCAGCGACTACCCGAACCAGATCAACAACGTGCTCGCCTTCCCCGGCGTCTTTCGTGGGCTGCTCGACGTGCGGGCGACCCGCTGCACGATCGAGATCAAGCGTGCTGCAGCCGACGCACTCGCCTCGCTCGTGACCGATCCCGTGGCCGAGCGGATCATCCCGGGCGCCTTCGAACCGGGTGTCGCCGACGCCATCGCCGACGCCGTACGGGCGATGGCGATCGAACAGGGCCACGTCCGCAGCTGACCGGTGTTGGTTCAGCGAGACCTGGGCGCGGGGGACCGAGAACTGCGCCGATCGTATGAATCGGCGCTGCATCGGGCAGGGTAGGGCGATGTCCCGGTTCGAGCGCTCCTTCGCGTCGCTCCAGAATCTCGACTACCGCAAGCTGTGGTGGGCCGGCACGTTCTCGTTCATGTCGGTGCAGATGCAGTTCCTGCTCCGCGGCATCCTGGCCTGGGATCTCACCGAACGCGAGGGTGCACTCGGCCTCGTCTACCTGTGCTTCGGAATCGCGCTGCTGATCGCCACACCACTCGGTGGCGTCGCCGCGGATCGCCTGCCCAAGCGCCGCGTCCTGATCGTGAGTCAGGGGGCAATCCTCGCCGCCGCAGCAGGGATGGGCGTCGTCGTGCTCACCGACGTGGTGCAGTTCTGGATGCTGCTCGTTGCAGCGATCACGCAGGGCGTCGCGTTCGGCTTCCTCGGACCGACCCGCGTCGCGTTCACCTCCGAGATCGTCGGACGAGATCAGCTGGGCAATGCGATCACGCTGTCGATGTTGAGCATGAACGGCACCCGCGTCGTCGCGCCGGCCTTCGCCGGAGCGCTCGCCGGTGTGGTCTTCATCGGGATCGGCGGCGCCTACGTGGTCTCAGCGGCCTTCTCGACGCTCTCGTTCGTGTTGTACCTGCGATGCCCGCCCGGCTCGGCCCCTCGGGCGACGTCCACCGCGAGCCCGTTCGCCGAGATCGTCGACGGCGTACGGTACGTCGCAGCGCGACCGCACCTGCGACGGCTCGTTCTCAGTTCGTTCGTGATCATCATGTTCGGCTTCAACTACGTCGCGTTCATCCCGGCGCTGGTGAAGGGTGAGTTCGGCCTCGGCGATGGATGGGTCGGGGTCATCATGTCGGCGAGTTCGATCGGCGCAGTGGCTGTCGCCGTGCCGCTGGCCGGCCGAGCCGACGGCGCCGGAGTCTGGAAGCTCATGGTGGTATCGGGCATCGTGTTCGGACTCGGAGTGATCGCGCTCGGGCTCTCGCCGCTGTTCGGCCTCGGCGTGATCATCGTGGCGTTCATCGGTGCCGGCACGACCGGTTACCAGTCGCTGTCGAACTCGATCGCTCTGAACATGACGGGCGACACCCACCAGGGGCGTGTCCAGTCGCTGATGATGCTGAGCTTCGCCGGCTTCGGCATCGCCGCTGCACCGCTCGGCCTGCTCGCCGAGGCGATCGGACTGCGCAACGCGATCGTCGCGATGGGTGCGATCACGTTCCTGACAGTCGTCGGCTACGCCCTTTTGGAACGCACCGTGCAGATCGAGATCGAACACGGCATCCCGTTCGACGAGATCGCCGTCGTCGCCGAAGTCACCGCCACCTGAGTCGCACCCACGCTGAGGGGCCACCGCCCTCTGCGACGTCGCAGCGCGCGACGTCACCGCGACCTGAGCGGTTGTTCGTCAGGACGTGAGTTCGGCGAGTTCCGCAGCGAGGTTTGCACGTGCACGTACTTCCCATGCGTCTCGGCCGCTCGGCGTCAGGTAGATGGCCGGACGCTCCAGGAACCCACGGAGCACGGCGGCACGACCCGTGACCCAGTCGTCGTCGGCGACGTGCCGGTACTCGGCGCGGACACCGTTGACGTACGCCGAGTAACTCGCCGGATCGGCGCCGAGAATCGCCAGGTCGGCATCGAGCAGGATGGCCGTGTCAGCTGTCGGTTGCCCGGCCGTGGAGGCGTCGTGTTCGGTCGCCTCGATCATCGCCCCGACCCGCTCGACGGCGTCGGGGTCCCAGCCGATCGTTGCGAGATCGCGACGCGCGAGTCGGGCGCTCGCGCGCTCGTTGGCCGGATAGGCGGCCTCGTACACCGCATCGTGGTAGAACGCCGCAGCGACCACCTCGTCGAGATGGTCGACCGGTTCGGCCGCCGCCAATTCGTCGACGTGGCGGATCACCCACGCCACGTGGGTCGCGGTGTGATAGCGCCGGTGCTTCTCGCGGTGACGGGCGAGGAGGCCGTCGAGCAGGGCGCGGTCGGCAGTGATGTGGCGCTGCCAGGCGACCTCCAGTTCCAGATCCGGTTCGCTCATGACGCCAGTGTGCCAGCGCGATTGTTGCGCGGTGGCAGGGTGTCCGTGGCACTGTGTGCGTGGCATGGGGTTCGTGGCATGGTGACGGCGTGACGATCTTGATCGACGAGGCCCGATGGTGGTGGCGTGGCAAGAAGTGGTGCCATCTGGTCAGCGACACGTCGTACGACGAACTCCACGACTTCGCCGACCGTGCTGGAATCCCGCGGCGCGGCTTCCAGGGCGATCACTACGACATTCCCGAGGAGTACCGAGCCGAACTGATCGATGCGGGCGCCGTGCAGGTCGAGAGCCGCGAGTTGGTGCGCCGCCTGCGCGCCGCCGGTTTGCGCCTGAGTCCGGCCGAACGTCGGTTGCGAATCGACGCGGGTCCGTGACACGCGGGGCGAGGCGTCCGATGTGCGCTCACGCGACCCATCGTTCGGGCTCGCCGAACAGTTCGCGGGGGCAGCGCGGACCGGTGCGGCCGAGCACGAACCACTCGACGAGTTCGAGGCCGCCCGCCGCGCACTGATCGCTCGCCTCGAGCCAGCGGTGGACGTCGTCGGACTCGATCTCGCCGTCGGGTCGGCTGGTCGCGAGGATCAGCCCGGCGACCTCGACGTCCCCGTGCGTTGTAGCGAGGCGCGTTGCTGCGAGGAACGTGTCGAGGATGCGGCACATCGCGTCGGGGCCGTGGGTGTCGCTGACGATCACGATCGAGGAACCCCGGCGTTGCGCGTCGAGCAGGATCACGATGATGTCGTGGTCGTACGGGGCCGCGAGCGCGAGCACTGCGAGCGCATCGTCGGCGGACCGGATCGGGTCGATGCCGCCACGGGGCACCGGGTGGAACGAGCGGCTGTGAGACATGGCGTCCCCTTCGGTCGGTGGAACTCGAAGGAGGGAGTCGGGGCGGGTGACGTTATCGGCCGAACACACAACCGATGAGAGCGGTGTTCCAGGCAGGTCGTAACCTCGAAGGAATGGCCAGCAGCGTTGCGGTTGCGACGATCTTCCACAACACCCATTGAAACTCTTCGATCAATGCCGTGCGCATTGCCGAAGAGCTCGGAGTCGAGGTCGACATCGTGAACTACATCAAGACACCACCGGACGCCGACACGCTGCGTTCGATCATCGCCAAGCTCGAAGACGAGCCGACCGCGTTGGTGCGGCGCGACAGCATGTGGAAGAAGCTCGGCCTCACCGACGACGACGCTGCAACCGAGGACCAGATCGTCGAACTGCTCGTGAAGCACAAGCAACTGCTGCAGCGCCCGGTTGTCGTCACCGCCGAGACGGCGATCATCGGCCGGCCGAAGGAACGCGTGGCCGAGCTGCTCGCCCCGTACACACCGCTCGCACCTTCCACCGGGAACGATGCAGGCTGAGTGAGTGCTGAAACCGACACGCTGAACGAGATCCCCATGCGGGTGGACG
Organism: Ilumatobacteraceae bacterium; assembly: GCA_041745835.1. GTDB lineage: Bacteria > Actinomycetota > Acidimicrobiia > Acidimicrobiales > Ilumatobacteraceae > Sva-07. The sequence continues at coordinate 7,097 of JBGTIA010000715.1, forward strand.
ACGCGGGCGACCCGCCGTCGCGCTGGAAGCTGTTGTCGACGACGCTGCGCGCCCAGCGCAAGAACCTGATCATCGGCAGCGCCATCGGTTTGCTGTGGATGGTGGGCAAGGTCTCGGTGCCGTTGCTCGTTCGCTACAGCATCGACCGCGGTATCGAACAGGACGACATGCTGCTGCTGTGGGCGTCGTTGATCGCCATTGCAGGCGTGGCCGTCGGCACCTTCACGGCGCTGCGGCGGTTCTACGCGTTCCGCGAGGCCCGTTGGACCGAGACGCGACTGCGTGAGCAGTTGTTCAACCACATCCTGTCGCTGCACATCGGCTACCACGACCGGGCGCAGACCGGTCAGCTGATGAGCCGTTCGTCGAGCGATCTCAACCAGATCCAGTCCTTCGTCGTGATGATCCCGATCACGCTGTCGAACTTCTCGATGATCATCGCCGTCTCGGTGATCCTGTTTCTCACCGACTGGAAGCTTGCGCTGATCGCGCTGGCGCCGTTGCCGTTCGTCAACATCGCAGGCCGTCGCTTCTCGCAGTCGATCCACTCCGCCGTGCTCGCGGTGCAGGCCGAGCAGGCCGAATTGGCCACCGTGGTCGAGGAGTCCGTCGGCGGGGTGCGGGTCGTCAAGGGCTTCGGCGCCGAGGCCGTCCAGTCGGCGCGGCTGCGCACGGAGGCCGACGACATCCGCGCCGCCTCGATCGGCGCCGCCCGG
>JBGTIA010000716.1:0-1729 GCA_041745835.1 Ilumatobacteraceae bacterium
TCGGGTGAACCGGTGTCGAGCGCCCCGGGCCAGCGGACCTGTCTCGCCGGCACGTCGCCCGCCGACCTCGACCGCTTGTTCGTGGCCGAGCCGGGTGGCGTGGTCGGAGCCGACTACCAACGCACCACGCCACTCCCCGACGGACGAGTGCTCTGGACGTTCCAGGATGCCGAGGTTCGTCGTCCGGGCGGTTCCACGACATTGGTGCACAACATCGGGATGGTGCAGGAGGGCACGTGCTTCACCGTTCTGATGGGCGGAACCGCCGACAACCCACGTCCGTGGCTGTTCGCCGAGTCGACCACGAACTACGCCCATTGGTACTGGCCGCTCGGTGCAGAGATCGGCGCCGACGGCCTGATGTACGTGTTCGCGGTCGAGATGTACGAACGTGGACTCGGCTACCTGGTCCGCGCCGAACCGACCTCGACGGTGGTGGCGGTGGTCGACACGCGCACCTGGAGCGTCGTGCGGACCGCTGCGGCCGCCAACTCCAGTGACGCGCTCTACGGCTGGTCGATCGAGTCCGACGACACCTGGACGTATCTGTTCGCTCAGTGTCACCGGCAGTTCGGTTACGACCTCCACATCTACTACTACGCACACGACCAGACCTGCGCCAACCGAGTCACGGTCGGGCGTGTGCCCAAGGGGATGCTGCTTGCGGCGCCGAGCTACTGGACGGGGCGAGGGTGGAACGCCGACCCCTCGACTGCCGTGCCGATCCTCGAGACCGGCGGCAGGATGGTGAACGCCAGCCAGTTCCTGCGGGTCAGCAACGTCTGGATGACGATCACGAAGGTCGGCGACTGGTGGGGTGACCGCATCGTGATCGAGCGGGCCGAACGGCCGGTCGGGCCGTACTCCCTGGTGGCGACGATTCCGGCGGCCGCCAAGTGCGCGAGCGACTGCAACACGTACTTCGCGAGCTGGATCCCGTCGTCGCAGCCGGGCCAGCTCGTGTTCGGGCTGTCGAACAACCGCTGGGATGGCATCGCCACCGAGGTGTACCGGCCGAGCTTCACGGCGGTCCCTGCACCGACCTACACGGTGTCGACGGCTCAGCGCTGCTCACTCGGCCATTGCCGCTGAGCGACCAGCAGCGCTCCGCGCTCACGTGTGACGACCTCAACGTTCCAGTTGGGTGGAATGTTCGGTAGCGTCTGCTCATGCGAATCGGACAACTCGCCGATCGATGCGGCCTGACGGCCAAGACGATCCGCTACTACGAATCGATCGACCTCCTCGTCGAGCCCGAGCGCACGGCGTCGGGGTACCGGGAGTACCGCGACGACGCCGTCGAGCGGATCCGCTTCATTCGTGACGCTCAAGCGTCGGGCCTCACGCTCGACGAGGTGCACCTGCTGCTCTCCATGAAGGACGCCGGGCAGGCCACGTGTGGGCACACCGTGGCGTTTCTCGAACGTCATCTCGGCGAGATCGACGCACAGATCGAGCGGCTCCAAGCGGCGCGGTCCGCGATGCTGGAGTTGGCCGAGCGCGCCCGTCATCTCGACCCGGCTTCGTGTACCGACCCCAATCGCTGCCAGGTGGTGAGCGCATGATCGCCCGATCCGACATCGCCGTCGAGGGAATGACCTGCGCGGCCTGCGCGAACCGGATCCAGCGGACGCTGACCAAGCTCGACGGCGTCGAGCAGGCCCAGGTCAACTTCGCCAACGGCCGCGCGACGGTCATGCACGATCAGGCGGTCGGCGACCACACGCTG
>JBGTIA010000717.1:0-12356 GCA_041745835.1 Ilumatobacteraceae bacterium
CGAGCGAAGCGGAAATCCGCAAATGCAGCGAGACCAGACACAGCGACTGCCGGTGGGGCTCGACGACCAGGCGGCGGTGCACGCCGAGCTGTCGATGTAGACAACCGGACCATGATCTCGAGCACCTGCTCTCCGAAGAGCTATCCGGAGAAATGGAGAGTGCAGTGTCCGATGGACGGTCCTCATTCGAGACGGTGATCGACGCAGTCGACTGGGCGAGCAGAAGTGCAGAACCCACGCCGTCGCGGGGTGATTATGCGGTGGCCGGTCGGGCCGAAGAGGCGACCGACTTCGCCGGTACTGCCGCACATATCGGAGCGTTGCTGTCCGTGATTATCGCTCGGGGGACCACTATTCGATGATCGCGTTGGCCACCACCGGCTGGTTCAACGTTCCTCGCAACAACCGTTTCGCCGGCTCGCGGCTGCCAGACCCGGCGCTTCGCCGGCGGCCTCGATCCTGAGATCCTCGAAGCAACCCTGAACAGCTACGCCCGGGAGGGCTGGTGGATCGTGGAGGCGTTGCCGCCACGAATATGACGAGGCTTTCAGAGCCGAGATCGTCATCATCCGTGAACGTGACGTACCCGCAACCTGACGCCACCGCCGATGAACATCCAGGCCCGGGCCTCGTCGTGGCCTCAGATGCCGACGAATCTCCGCTCCTGCTGCCGACATGGGTGGGCGGGTTTCAGGTCCAGACCCGCTCGGTGATCTCGATCCACAGGTTTCTGAAGGCGGTCGCTGCTGCGCTGGTCGGTGCGAAAATCGCCACGGGTGCGCGTTGGGTCCCCATTTGTTCGATGATGCTGGCGTTCGGGATCGCCGACTGCAAGAAACCCGGGACGTCACGCATCAGGTGAGCGACGAGGTCACGCTGCAGACGTTTGCGGCGGTCGAGCATCGACGCGAACGGGAGCAGCGTCGGCGCGTCTGCCTGCTCGGCGAGGAAGCGGGTGAGTTGATCGAGGGTTCGTTCGGACAGGGTGGTGGGGATCGTCGGGACGATGAGCGCGTCGGCGGCGTCGAACACGCTCTCGCTGGTGAGCGTGATCCCGGGGGCGCAGTCGAGCAGGGCGACGTCGTAGCGGTCAGCGACTGGCACGAGGAGCTCGGCGAGGCGTCGGGTGGGGTGTTTGGTGTCGTCGAGTTCGAGGTCGAGGTGGCGCAGGGAGAAGTCGGCAGGCACGATGTGGACGGCGGGGTCGTCGGTTGCACGGATGCTCGCTGCGAGGGATCCCGCACTGCTGACGAGTCGTTCGGCTCCTCCTTTGACGGAGGGCTTGACTCGCACGAAGAACGTCGCGGCGCCTTGGGGGTCGAGGTCCCACAGCAGCACACGTGCGCCTGCGGCAGCTGCTTCGTGGGCCAGGTTGACCGCGGTGGTGGTCTTGCCGACGCCGCCTTTGATGCTGTAGGTGGCGAGTACTTTCACTCGGCAATCCCGTCGAGCATTGCGTCGAGGGCGTGTTGGGTGGCGTGGTTGTCGTAGTCGGCGAAGCGTTCGGCGAACTCGACGCGCGCAGCGTGGCGTTGCTGGTCGAGACGTTCGGTGAGCTGACCGATGGCGACCATCGTGTCGGCTGACGCGCCGGCCTCGTGGAGTTCGGTGGCGACTGCTCGCAGCATGTGGACGTGGACCTCGGCGTCCTGGTGCTCGCCGAGGTTGTCCTGTAGCGCTTTGAGCCGTTTCACATACTTCTTGCGAGCGCCCTTGGGGAGCAGGCTGCCGAAGCATTCCAGCAGGTAGCGCAGCTTCTTGGCGTCCTTACGGAGATCGTGGACCTGTGCTGCGGGCGTGTCGGGGTCGATCAGTCGGCCGCGTTCGATCAGGAGGCCGTGAGCGCGAGCGATGCGCTGCGCCACCAGCCGACCGAGGGGTCGATCGGCCCGCGCCGCGAGCGCGTCGCTGGCGGGTGGTTCGGTGAGCCACGCTTGCCACGAGTTCATCAGTGTGGCGGCGCGTTCAGACCGAAGGCCGCGTTCGAGTTCGACGTGACCGTCGGTGCGTCGCTGCTCGAGCAGTTCGCGAACCGGTTCCAACAGTGGCGCCACGTCGGCGCCGAGGGGGTCGGTGTACTTCGACCACTCGAGCAAATAGGTGTCGAGGTCACGTGGCGTACTCGTGAGCGCAGCGAGCCACGCCAACTGGTTGCGGGTCTGCTCGAGAATGTCGGCGGGTAGCACCCGCTTGGCGTTGGCGAGCACGACGCGGCTGCGCCGAACCGCGATCCGCAGGTCGTGCAGGAACTCGGGGTCGGTCTGGTCGATGGTGCCCTGCCAGTTCGCTGCGATCGTGGTGGCGAGGTTGGCCAACACCAGCCGGAACCCGTCGATCGCCACCATCGATGGATCCAGCGGAACCGTCGCGGTCGCAATGAAGCCGCCGAGTTCGACACCCGCCGCCGTCGCGCACAGTGTCAACCTGTCCGACTCGCATTCCTCGAGCCCTTCGGCGCGCAGGGCCTCGAGAGCACGTTCGGTCTGCTTCGCGTACCCGGGCACCTCATGGATCTCGAGCGTCGGCGCAGGGCAGCCGATGCCTGGTCGGTCGACGACCTGCGCGCCTTCGTGCAACTCGGCGGTGGCGACGACCTTGCCGGCTGCGTCACGCAGTACGCCGATGCTTCGGCGCGTGCTGATTCGGAGTTGGGGCAGCAGAGCACGCACGTCGGTGAGCGCAGCGACGCGGGTCCGGAACGGGCCAGGCGGTAGATCGGCGGGGACACGAGGCGGGGTCTCGACCGCGACGTGGGCAGGTGTGGTGTGGTGGCCGGACAGTTGGAGTTCGACTCTCTTGGATTCGGTCGCCTGGAGCCGGAGACCGGCACGATGCAAGCGCCCGTCGAAGGTGTCGAGCAGGGTGGTGGTTGTCGCGACGGGCTCACCGAATTCGAATCCGAGGTCGGTGAGCACTTCGATCGTGGTGCGCTCGTTCCCAGTGACGTGGAATGTGGCTGCCGGCGTCATGTGTCGACGGTAGCGGTTCACACCCTCATACTGATTGGGTGACCATCGAGATCGAACGGAAGTTCATCCTGTCCGAGTCCCCAACGCCAGGGCAGCTGGGAGCCGGTGTCCACCTTCGCCAGGGCTATCTCGCCGAGGAGGACACCGTGGAAGTTCGGGTCCGGATCACGGCCGAGACTGCGATGCTCACGGTGAAGGCCGGGACCGGGATATCGCGAACCGAAGTCGACGTCGCGATCTCGTTCGAGCAGGCGGAAGCATTGTGGCCGCACACGGTCAGGCGACGCATCGACAAGACCCGCTACCGAGTCGTACTCGACGATCCGCTCGGACATGTCGCCGAATTGGACGTGTACGCCGGGGCACTCGCCGGGTTGCGCGTCGCGGAGGTGGAGTTCACCTCCGAGGCGGAGGCTGCCGCGTTCGTCCCGCCTGGGTGGTTCGGTCGAGAACTGACCGGGGATCCCGGATGGAGCAACGCCGCGCTCGCCCGGCGCGGCCGACCTGGCTGACCGCGTCGCCAAGAGTTCATCGCGGTGATGCCCGTAGTTCATCGAAGGAGACGCATGGTCGGAGGGCCCCGAACCTAACGTCGGACGCGTGATCGAGTCGGCTGGTGGGGTCGTGTGGCGGTCGGCCGAAGGCCATCACCACGAGGTACTCGTCGTCCACCGAGCGCACCAACAGGATTGGTCGCTGCCCAAAGGTCGCCGACGTCGGCGCGAGTCGGCGCTCGAGTGCGCGCTCCGGGAAGTCCGCGAGGAGACCGGGCTGCGATGCGCCGCCGGCGCGGAACTTCCTGAGGTGCGTTACACCGATGGTCAGGGACGCGCACGACGTGTCCGATTCTGGGTGATGCGGTCCAAACGTGGCGAGTTCCGACCGAACGAAGAAGTTGACGAAATCAGATGGGCGTCGCTCGCACTGGTGGGTGAACTTCTCACCTCCGAGCGCGACCTCGTCGTGGTGTCGGGGGTCCGCCTGGTCCGTTCCACCACCCGCTGACCGCAAGGAGTGGCGGTGTGTTCAGGTCGTGTTCAACTTGCGTTCACCTGGGCTTCGTAGCCTGTCACGGTGCAGGCCGTTGCGAACACACGTCACGAGCTCGAGGCCCTCGAGGAAGATGTCCGCACGGCACGTGACGCAATGATGGCGGCGGAGGCGGCACGAGCCGACGACATCGCCGCCACCCATCCGACGCACCGACGTTCGGCTACGAACCTGATCCACTACCTCGAGCTCCGCCAGCACGATGTCCGTGATCTCCAGGCGCGTCTGGCCGCCGCAGGGTTGTCCTCGCTCGGTCGGTCCGAAGCGCACGTCCTCGCGACGATCGAGGAGGTCTTGTCGGTGCTCGCACGGCTGAACGGCCACGAACCGCCGCCGCGCGCAGCCGCTGTCGCGTTCACCGAGGGTCACAAGTTCCTCGCGTCCAACGCCAAGGCGCTGCTCGGCACACCGCCAGCGGGGCGGGGCACGAGGATCATGGTCACCCTTCCCACCGGGGCTGCCGACGACCCGGACCTGGTCTCGCAGATGACCGCCGGCGGCATGGACATCGCCCGCGTCAACTGCGCGCACGACCACCCAGAAGCCTGGACTCGCATGATCGACCACGTCCGCTCGACACGACGTCCCAACGGCCACCGACCCCGCATTGCGATGGACCTCGCCGGCCCGAAGCTACGCACCGGTCCGCTCCATCCGGGTCCGCGAGTCGTGAGGATCTCACCGCGACGCGACCGGCTCGGACACGTCACCAATTCCGCACTGGTGTGGCTCACAGCCGACGGCGCCTCCGCTGCTGCGCCGCACCGGGTCTCGGTCGTGCCGGTCGACGACGCCGGCTGGCTCGAGCGTCGCCAACCAGGCGATCGCCTGGAGTTCGTCGACAGCCGAAACGCTGCACGGCACTGGGTGGTCGTGGAGACCCGGGCGGACGGTTGCATGGTGACCGCAACGCAGACCGCGTATGTGAGTTCCGGACTGAAGCTCGTCTGCACGACCGGTGTCGACGACGGCGATGCCGTCTGTGTGGGCGAACTGCCCGAGGTCGAGCTGGTCCATCGCGTCGACGCGGGTGACCACGTGACCCTCACCCGCACCCTCGAACCCGCCGAACCAACCACGGCAGGGCGCGAGCATCGCATCGGCTGCACGCTGCCCGGGGCGTTCGAACAGGCCAAGCCCGGTGAGCGGGTCTGGTTCGACGACGGCAAGATCGGTGGAGTCATCGTGCGGGTGACATCCGATGAGATCGATGTGCGTGTCACCGACGTCCGCCCCGGCGGCGTCAAGCTGAAGGCCGCCAAGGGCATCAACTTCCCCGACACCGACCTACGCCTCGACGCACTCACCGGCAAGGACCTCGACGACCTCGACTTCGTGGCCCTTCACGCCGACATGGTCAACCTGTCGTTCGTGCGTCACTCCGGCGACGTCGAACAACTCCACACCGAACTCGAACGCCGCGACGCCGGCGACGTCGGCATCGTGCTCAAGATCGAGAATGTCGCCGCGTTCGAGCACCTCCCCGAACTGCTGCTCACCGCGATGCGCAACCGCAAGGTCGGCGTCATGATCGCTCGCGGTGACCTCGCGGTCGAGGTCGGCTTCGAGCGACTCGCCGAAGTCCAAGAAGAAATCCTGTGGGCCTGCGAAGCCGCCCACGTCCCCGTCATCTGGGCCACGCAGGTCCTCGACACCCTCGCTCGCACCGGACAACCGTCGCGCGCCGAGATCACCGACGCCGCCATGTCCGAGCGCGCCGAGTGCGTGATGCTCAACAAGGGTCCGCACATCACGGACGCCATCCACACGCTCGACTCGATCCTCACCCGCATGCAGCACCACCAACACAAGAAACGCAGCCTCCTACGCCGCCTGCAAGCATGGGACCGCACCCCGTCGGCATGACCAAAGCGTCGCCTGCGCCCGGACGGTTCTGCGGAACCTTTGGACGCGTGCGAACCAGATTAGACCAGCAGACCGCGGGAATGCCGCAAGCGTCACGGACCTCTCGACCGGTCACGGCTCTAGCCTTGATCCTGTGCAGCGAATGGCGATCAGGTACGAGATCCCCGAGCTGACCGGACTCTTACGCGAACCGACCAGTTGGCTGCCATCGCTCGTCAAAGCGTTCGACTCCACACCGAATAGGTTTCGTCACGTGCGCGCCGTGTGGCTGCGCGCCGTCGCGCTTCGCAGCCTCGGGCTCGCGTGGCTGGATCCGGCGATGTCGGATCGGCTGGAACTTGCAGCTCTGCTCCACGATGTCGGCAAAGCACTCGACCCTGACGACACCGAACCACACGGTTTCGTCGGAGCGAGGTTGCTCGACTCACTCGGCCTCCACGACGTTGCGCCGCTCGTCGCGTATCACTCCGGCGCACGTATCGAAGCCGAAATACGGGGCATGTCTGATCGAGACCGATGGAGTGACGACGAGCCTGATCTCCTTGCGCTGCTCACATTCCTCGACCGCACCACCAGCGCGAACGGTGAGGTCGTCTCCCTGGCGCAACGCCGAAACGGCATCACCGCCCGACACGGCGAGAGCTCCATGCAAATCCGGATCTTCGACGCCACCCTGCCGGAGGTGCGACGCGCACAGCAGCTGCTCGGCAAACCCGGCGCGATCCCCTGAGAGACAAACACCCGGCCCTCGTCCGACCACCGCTGCTCTCCTGACGCTCCCGGCACGCTGCCCGTGGCCGGAGGGGAGTCGTTCGACTCTGAAGGTGCGGTCGGAGCAGAGTAGTCAACGCCGACCGGGATTGGTTCGCTGGTGTGGTGAGCGGTCGAAACAACCGAGGGGAACGATGTTGTATGCCGAGGTGGCCGACCTCGGACGAGCGTGCCCGCGAGATGTACGCCGGTGGCCGCGCGAACACCGATGCTCGCTGGTTCGCCCGGTTCTGGGGTCGACCGTTCGCAGCTGGCGTGTTCCCGCGCCGTTGGGTCACGCTGGAGGTGCCGGGTCGCATCTCCGGCAAGATCACCTCATTGCCACTCGGCATGGCCGACATCGACGGACGCTGGTATCTCGTGTCGATGCTTGGCGAGTGCAACTGGGTCGCCAACGTACAAGCGGCCAACGGTCACGCCGTGCTCCGCCGACGACGGTGCCGACACGTCCATCTCACCGAGGTTCCGGTCGAACAACGAGCCCCGATCCTGGCCCGATACGTCAAGGTCGTCCCCGGCGGCCGCCCACACATTCCCGCTGCCGTGGGGGCCCCATTGGCCGACTTCGTCGCCGGGGCCGATCGATACCCGGTGTTCGAGGTGCGCGACCCCTCGGCATCATGATGCAGCCGCGCGCGTCGGCATCCCGGGCAGTGCCGCTCGCGCCCTCGAATTCAGGTGAAGTTCACAGATGAGCCGAGTGTCGTTCATGTTGAGTTCATACGAAGCTGCAACCCTCTGACCCACGCTGGTCGTTTTCGTGAACTCAGCGGCCGGCGGCCAAACGCCATCGTTTTCATTTCCACGTCGGGGGACGTTCGTCGCTTGCGCCGAGTGCAAGATCGGAGTGTCGAGTCCCCATGAGTACTGTCGAGAGATCCTCGGAACGCACCTGGCAACCACAGGTCTCGAATCATTCCGTGATGGTCAACGACTGGGCAGAGTCACTGGTCGACCTCGACTGCGCACACTCTCGACGACGACACCCCAGCAATCGTGAGCCGGCCTGGTCGAAGGACGGCGGATCCGACAGCACCGAGTGGAAGGTCTGATCAGCCTCCGATCCGACGCCGCGCAGGCACCGACCCCGCTGGCACGAAAGTGAAGCCGCCTCGACCCCGGCAGGCCTCGATCTCGACCACAACGCGCAGCCCTCCTCCGCTCACAGCAGGTTCGACGAGGCCGGATCCATGAAGGGACGCATCGATGACTGGCAGGCGCTGCTCGCTCACGTTGAGCGACGTGAAAGGATCGACGATGGAGTCAGATCCGTGTTCGCCGCCTCGGTCCCCATGTCCGACTTGATCGGACTGGTCGCCGCCGAGCAGGACTGCTGCCAGTTCTTCCGATTCAGCGTCACTGTCGATAACCGCGGGATCGCTCTGGAGGTCAGAGCGCCGCAGAATGCCGTACCGATCGTCAAGTCGATGTTCGGCGTGCCCGCATGAGCGCCAAGAAGGAAAGCGCAACCATCCTCGGTGTTGGCATCGCCGCCTGCGCGGCATGTTGTGTCGGTCCCATTCTCGGCGTGCTGGCAGCCATCGGGTTGGGAACCGCGGCCGGGTTCCTGCTCGTCGGCACCGTCGCACTCTTCGTGGGTGCCACCGTGATCGCGCTCGTCATCCTTCGCCGCGCGGCGGTCTGCACTCCGATGATGGTCAATCCCGCACCTGTCGAGTTCTCCGGCACGCGAGCCACCGACCACTGAGGCACAAGCCCGCACAGATCTGCTGCTATCGGCCACCGGTGAGCGTCCTCGCCGGCGTCGATCAGGAGGTTGTTGCGCGTGCGACGCAAGGAGACGACGCCAGATCTCTGCCGATCGGCACTCGTCGTTCTCGGCTGCAGAACGCGCTTGCGTCGCGGAAGCGAATCAGGGCAAGGCCCGGCACCCGAAACTCGGTGGCGCGGTCGAAGTCATGTCACTCTGGCGTTTTCGTCATGCCGCGACCTTTGCCCGTCCACTTCATCGGAGGTCATCACGGACCGTGGACCGTGGAGCGAACGATGACCGTCGCGGGGTCCGGCCTCCCCGAGGTCACTCGCCTCGCTGTCGACGAAGGGCGTGACACACCATCGACGTCGGAACGGAGCCGCCACGGTCGACGAGCGCAGCGGAGCGACAGTTCGACAGGAACGCATAGTCCGCGATCGGCGGCTGCTCCCACGACGGCTGCGGCCGCACCGGCGAGGTCACGGGCGCTGATCCGCTCCCTCGTGACCTGTGAGGGTGCAGGCGTTGATGCAGTAGCGCTTGCCTCCGGGCGCCGGCCCGTCGTTGAAGACGTGGCCGAGATGCCCGCCACAGCGTCGGCAGAGCACTTCGGTGCGGGGCACCACCATCGAGAAGTCGCGTCGTGTCTCGACGGCTTCCTGCTCACTGTCGGTAAAGCTCGGCCAGCCGGTGCCGGACTCGAACTTCTTGTCTGCTCGGAACAGCGGAGCATCGCATCCCGAGCACCGGTACATTCCTCGCTCGTCCGGTATGAGCGCAGGGCCGGTGAACGCGCGCTCGGTTCCGTGGTGGCGCAGGACTCGGAACTGCTCGCCCGTGAGCTGCTCGCGCCACTCAGTCTCCGTCTTGTCGACGTCACGACCGTGGTCGTGACGACGGAGCAGGCCGCGGTGGCTGCGCCTGGGGGGGCTCTCTGCTCTCATGATGGGCATCTCTTTCGTTCGCGTCGTCGCAGATGTGCGGCGGGGTGGTCCTCGTTCAGTCCTCGGCGGCACCGATCTGTTACACGGAGATCGACTCGCGGCGTTCGGACTCGTCTCGACGACGCGATGTCTGACCACACGACCCAAGACAATCAGCAGCGGACGAGGTCCGACCTGGTGCCGGCGGCGATGCTGACGGGGTGTCAGGACGCCAAGTTGACCTGAACCGCGGTGAGATCGGTGGTGGCTGGTCCGTCGATGACGTGTCCGTCGAGCGCGAATCGTGACCCGTGGCATGGGCAGCCCCATGTGCGTTCGGCATCGTTGAAGTGGACGATGCACCCGAGGTGGGTGCATCTTGCGCTGACGGCGGTGATCGTCCCGTCGGGGTCGCGGAATAGCGCGAACCACGGCGCCGTGGCCGGGCTCGAGGTCGCCGACGTGGTCTGCCGTGAGCATCGCGATCCGGTCGCCGATCACCGACTTGACCGTGTGCCCGACCTGCGACAGGGCGGTGCCGAGTGACCGTAGTAAGGTGCGATTCTGGACCCCCGGATCAGGGGCCGATCACGTCGTCGGCGTTGCCGCCCTGAAGGTCGGTGAGGTCGAGCGGACGATCGCGTCCGGCTCCGGCTGACTTCCAGAACTCGAGGCGTGGACGGTCGTCGGTGTCGCGCACTGCATATTCGCGGTGGCGCTTGCATCGAGTCGGCACTGGTCGCGTGTCACATTCGTGTCACGGGATCAGCCGAACGCAGCCGCACTCGACAGTCTTCGAGGAGACCCGGCGGACGGGTCTGCGCAGCTCAACGGGACTGCCCGGCACCCGACTGCACCGCCCGGCACGGCTTGCTCGAACTTAAACCCCCCTTCCACTCACGTGGAGTGCGGGTTCAAATCCCGCCCCGGGCACGCCGTACGATCTGCGACGTCCGACACCGAGACGACGGTCTCGACGTTGGTTCTGGTGTCATACCGCGGGATGCTGTGAGCATGGCGGACGACCGGATGCACGTGGTGGTCATCGGTGGTGGCTTTGGTGGGATTGCTGCGGCCAAGGGTCTGGTGGACGCACCGGTGAGGATCACGCTCGTCGATCGCCGCAACCATCATCTCTTCCAGCCGTTGCTGTACCAAGTGGCGACCGCTGGGCTCGCTCCTGCCGACATCGCCCACCCGATCCGGTCGATCCTCGCCGACCAGTCCAATGCCACGGTGTTACTCGGTGAGGTGGTCGACATCGATCCCGACGAGCACCGGGTCCAGTTCGCGGACGGAGCTCACGTTCATTACGACCGTCTCGTGCTGGCGTCCGGAACTCGCCACTCATACTTCGGACATGACGACTGGGAGCAGTACGCGCCCGGACTCAAGACCGTCGAGGACGCGATTGAGATCCGTCGCCGAATCCTGCTGGCGTTCGAGCGTGCCGAACGAACCGATGACGCAGAGGAACGTCGTGCGCAACTGACCTTCGTTGTCGTCGGTGGCGGACCGACGGGTGTGGAGACCGCTGGCGCGATCGCTGAGATCGCGTTCCGGACGCTGACGAAGGAGTTCCGCTCGATCGATCCGTCGTCGGCGCAGGTGATCCTTCTGGAAGCCGCCTCGCGCATCCTCGGGGGATACCCCGAGAAGCTGTCGGGGAAGGCCGCACGACAACTCGGTGACCTCGGCGTCGACGTCCGCACCGGCGTCACGGTGACCGGCATCGACGATCACTACGTCGACACTTCACACGGGATCATCGTTGCGCGAACCGTCGTGTGGGGTGCGGGCAACGAGGCGTCGCCGCTGGCGCTAATGGTTAGCGCCGAGACCGATCGGGCGGGGCGGGCGATCGTCGGTCCCGACCTCGCCGTGGCGGGTCACTCGGAGATCTTCGTGATCGGCGATGTGGCGCGCGCCGAGTCGAACGGCACCGTGGTTCCTGGCGTGGCGCAAGGAGCGATCCAAGGTGGCAGACACGTCGCCCGGGTGATCCGCGCGGACCTCGATGGCGAGGACCGGCCGGTGTTTCGATACCGCAACAAGGGTGAACTGGCGACGATTGGCCGATCATCGGCGGTGGGGACCATCGGTCGGCTCCAGCTCTCGGGGTGGATCGCCTGGATGGCGTGGTGGGCGGTTCACATCGTGTTTCTCATCGATTTTCGCAAGCGCTTCATTGTCTTCTTCAGCTGGGCGTGGAGCTATCTCACGTTCCAACGGGCAAGTCGGTTGATCACGGTCGCGTGGTCGCCGAGAAGCGGTGACGGCCCACCGAAGCCCTGAACAACCGCTGCAACGGCCACGGGAAACCGCTGCGCTTTCGAGTGCGTCTGGTCGACAAACGTCATGGGGGGCCGACCCACGACCCTGACATGAGTGAGTCAGCGGGCCAGAGTTCGACGCCACCGCATCCTCGTGGCGCGAGAGAGCCGCCACGCCGAGTCGCCAAGAAACTGGTGTCGGTCCGCCATCCCCGCAGCTCAGCACGCGGTCTGCTGGACTCGGGGCGGTGTACGTCGAGAACGATGGTTTCGACGCAGTGATCTCCTTCTATCTGTACGGCCTGACTGGCCTGTCGCTGCTCGTCTTGGTCTCACCGCTCATCATCATGGCAGTGCCATTGCTGATCATGCTCGGCCCTGTCGCTGTCGCATGGTGGCGTGGCCGCCGGATGGCCCCACGCATTGGTGATGCGGCGCGGTGGTGGCTGATGGCCGCATCGGTTGTCGTGTTGGCCGCGCCAGTGGTGCCAGGTGTGTGGTTTCTGATCGACAACACCGACGGCGCACCCACGGAGAGCTTCTGGCTGCTTGTTTTCGGAATCGCCCTCTTGCCCTTCACGCTCGCAGCAACCATCCATGGAATTCGATGGCAAGGAGCAAGCGGGCCCAGCGTCGCTGAGGCGCCACACTCCGGCAGCCAATAATCCGGCGCACGCGACCCGCCGGGTGCAACAGAACGGCCCTACTGCGGCGCCACACTTTCACGTTCATATCAGTCAGGTTCGAGCGCTCGGAAGTTGTCTGACAGGGGACCGTCGGGCCCGGTGTC
>JBGTIA010000718.1:0-1779 GCA_041745835.1 Ilumatobacteraceae bacterium
TGCGACGAATCGGGATCAGACCCGCTCCGCACTGCTGCAAAATCAAGCTCGGATCCCGAGGCCGACCGCCAGCAGCCAGCCATGCAGCGCACGTGCCGAGGGTCGGGTGCCCGGCGAATGGCAACTCACGTCCCGGGCAGAAGATACGCACGCGGTAATCAGCGCCCTCGTCGGTCGGCGGGAGGACGAACGTCGCCTCGGAGAGATTGGTCCACTCGGTGAACGCAAGCATCTCCTCGGTCGTGATCCCGTCGGCGTCGTGCACGACCGCCACCGGATTCCCTGAGTAGCCGCCATGTGCGAACACATCGACCTGGCTGAACCTGCGGGACACGCTCACTTGACGCGTCCCAATCCGGTCTCCAGAAGTGTGCCGAGCGAGCGCTCGACTTCCTTCGCCAGCAGCGCGGACACACTGTCGTGCGCGGCCGGCCGCAGGACGTCGATGGCGATGGCGATGTCCTGAGCCGAGCCCGACGCGGCGAAGCCGTCGCCGGCCCGGTCGGTGAGCAGCCGAACCGCATCGTCGACGGCACGCGCGATGCGCTGCCGGAACAACTGATGCACCTTCGCCGTCACGGCGATGTCGGTCCCGGCGGAACGCAGCCGGAGCGCAACACGCAGCAACGTCGGGCTCGCGATAGTCCACGTGTTCTCGGGCGCATTCGTCACGTAGCCGTGCCGCGCCAGTTCGCCGATCAGTCCCGGCGGTGCGTCGCCATGCTCAGCCAGGATCTCGAGCAACCGCTCGTGGGTCGCGGTCTCGGGCCGATCCGAGGACCACGGCATCGAGAGCGTTGCATCGACGCCGAGCCATTCACCGATCGTCTCGCCAGCGTCGTCGCTGTTGACCAGCGCTCGGATCATGTCGAGCTTGAGCCCGCGGTCGCTGAGCTCGCCGATCTGGACGAGTCGGCGGACGTGTTCATCGCCGTAGATGGCCGTCCGCCCGCGCTTCACCGGCTTCGGCAGCAACTTCTCGCCCTGGTAGTAGCGGATCGTGCGTTGGCTGACGCCGCTGATCCCGGCGAGTTCGTCGAGCGTGTAGTGCGTGTTCTCCGACTCCATCTCGCTGTCCACCGTGGCTCGATCTTCCATGACCCGATTCAAGCACACCAGGATCGATTGTGACAGCGTTCACTGTCGTCAAGCGTTGACAGTGGATGCTGTCAACGGCATGATGTGACCATGACACCAGCCACTGTCACTCTTCCGAACACCGCGAAGAAAGCGGCGCAACTCGTCGCCGCTTCCTCTCGCACCACGCTCGATCCGTTCGAGAACGTCGACTGGGACCGTGCGATCGACGACTCGGCCTATCACACGCCGCCGGAGCTGCTCTCCCTCTACGGAACCACGACGTGGGGCCGGATGACCGACGCCGAACGCGTCGAGTACAGCCGCCACGAGACCGCCGCGATCTACGGCGCAGGCATCTGGTTCGAGAACGCGCTGATGCAGGTCATCCTGCGCCACCTCACGACCGTCGACGTGACCGATCCGATGCACCGCTACCTCCTGATCGAAGTCGCCGACGAATGTCGGCACTCGACGATGTTCGGCGAGTACATCCGCCGCGCCGGCACGCCGTCGTACCCGGCGGCGCTGCCGTTCCAGCCGGAGGACACTGCGGCCGCTCGGACCCTGTCCTACCTCCTCGTGCTCGCAGTCGAAGAGCTCCTCGACTTCATCAACCGCGCCGCGATGCGCGACGACCGGATCCATCCGACCGTCCGTGAGATCTCGAAGCTGCACGTCCTCGAGGAAGCGCGCCACGTC
>JBGTIA010000719.1:0-16570 GCA_041745835.1 Ilumatobacteraceae bacterium
CGACGAGCCCCAATAGTCGAGATGACGACGGGTACGCAGCCCGTCGTCGACCGCCGCCCTCAACACGACCAGCCGGTCACCGTCATCAGCCGCTGCGAGACGAACCGCCCGCAACACGTCCTCGTGCGATTCCGCCGCCCCGACCAACAGCCGGCGGGCCGTCCCCTCATCGAGCCGACCGACCACCTCCACGATGGGCACCTCGTCCTCCGCACTGCTCCCCGCCATCAATCGGCGACCGTAGCGTCCGTGGCCCCACAGCCGGCGAGCACCACCTTGTGCGGCTTGTCGACAACACCCTCTGAGCATCTACCGTGAACCGTCGCCCTAGGCCGTCCGCCGGACAGCGACCGACCCACGCGATGGCAACACATCTGCTGGAACGACTCACGGGCCGGTGATCATGGTCTCCAGGGCCTTGGGGCTGGTCGTCCAGGTGTTGAGGGCGTGGCTGGCGAAGTCGTCGGGTGCGATGTCGTGGGTGTCGGTTTCGATGCCGTCGAGTAGGGCGCGTGCGACTTGGGTCGGATCGGCCTTGTCGACGTCGTACGCGGCGAGCATGTCGGTGTCGATGCCGCCGGGGTAGATGCCGTGCACGGTGATCCCTCGGGGTGCGAGTTCGTGTCGGAGCGTTTGGGTGAGTGAGTGGGCGGCTGCTTTGGATGCGCTGTATCCGCCCATGCCGGGCATGGGTGCGAGGGCGATGATGGTGAGGATGTTGGCGATCGCGGCTGGCCGGTTGCGTTCGAGTGTGGGGACGAAGCCTTTGGCCATGTTGATCATGCCGATGTAGTTGGTCTCCATTTCGGCGCGGAGGCTGTCGATGGTGGCGTCGAGTGGTCCGCCGGTGTTCAAGATGCCGGCGTTGTTGACGAGCAGGGTGATGTCGTGGGCGGTTGCGGCGGCTGCGGCGATCGAGTCGGGGTCGTTGACGTCGAGTCGGACGGGTACCACGACGTTGCCGTGGCGTTCGACGGTTTCCGTGAGGGTGCCGACGTCGCGGGCGCCGGCGTAGATCTTGGCGGCGCCTCGGGCGACGAGGTCGTCGACGATGCGTGCGCCGAGGCCCCGGTTGGCGCCGCTGACCAGTGCGATGGATCCGGTGATCTTCATGGGAGTCTCGATTCTGAGCTGAGGGGGAGTGCAGGGACGGCGGGAGATGGGCGGGCGTGGGTCAGAACGTGAGGATCGTGTATCCCTCGCGGGTCAGGGTCGGGAGGCTGGCGTGTCCGTCGTGTTCGTCGAGGAGCTTGAATCCCGCGGCGGTGATCGCGTCGGCCACGTCGTGGGCGCCGGCGCAGTAGCCGCAAGCGCCGCGGATCTCGTCGCGGAGGCTCTCGAGGAGCGGGTGGAGCGGGTGGGCGGTCTGCGCGAGTGCGGCGAGCGATTCCACACCGGAACCGTCGAACACCACGGTGACCTCTGTGCCGCCCGCTTTGTATTCGGCGGCGGTACCGAGGGCCCGGTACACACGCGCTGAGTCCTTGTCGAACACGGTGAAGATGACGATTGCGATCTTGTCGGACATGAGGGGTGGCTCCTTCGGGTCGGTGAACGTATTAACGAGACTACGTGTGTCGTATCTTGATTACAAGACTGATCGTCTCTGTTTTGCTACTGTTCATATGTGGGGCAAGGACGCACACGCGACGTCGATGCCGAACACCGCATCCTCGATGCCACCTTCGAACTGATCAGCACACGCGGCGCCGGCGCGGTCGGCATCGACGAGATCGCTGCGGCCGCCAACGTCGGCAAACAGACCATCTACCGGTGGTGGCCGTCGCGCACCGCCGTGGTCGTCGACGCCCTGCTCCGCCGGACCGTCACCGACACCCCGTTCGCCGAAACGGGTGACACTCGTGCCGATCTCCGCGACCATCTCCAACGCGTCGTGAAGGTGTTCTCATCGCCCACTGGTGCACTCATCCGAGAAGTCCTCGCGGACGCCCAATCCGACGCTGACACGGCAACGGCGTTCCGCGAACGATTCTGGCAACCCCGCCGCGACCTGTCGGCCGCCTGCCTCCGAGCCGGGATCGAACGCGGCCAGGTCCGCGACGACATCGACATCGACACCGTGCTCGACGCCCTCTACGGCCCGATCTGGCTCCGACTCCTCATCGGACACCGCCGCCTCCGCCCCGCCGTGGTCGACCACACCCTCGGCCCGATCTGGCGCGGCATCACAGCCACGACACCACCACACCATGACGGCCCAGGCAGAGATCCCTAGGAACCCGAGCACCGAACACGCACCGCCCTGAAATCGTGCGGTCGAGACGTCCGCTTCGAGCGAGTCGGACAACACGCATTGCGTTCGACGACCCGTAGCACCCGACCGACGCAGACATCGAGGCCCGGCTCTGTCGGCCACGTGGGTTTGCAAACGTGCCAAGTCTGTTGGCGATCGCGACCGATGAACAGCGACGGCGACTCGTGTCGGGTTGTCGACCCGATCACGAGCCTGTCTGGCGTAGGAAGTGCGGCCGCTGCTACCGATTCCGCTACCGAACTCGACCGATGAGGAGCTCAAGTGGCGTACGTGACCGAAAAGCGAGGCGTGTTCTACGCGGTGATCTACGAAGGCCGGAACCCGGTGACGGGGCGGGAACGACGGCGTTGGCACCGCTGCGACGACCGACCGGCCGCCAAGAAGCTTGCCGACGAACTCACCGAACAGCGCCCCCGCAACCGTCGCACCGGCTCGTCGCTGACACTCACCGAGTACCTCCTCGGGCAATGGCTTCCCGCGAAAGAGGCGACGCTGGCGCCGTCGACCCATGCCCGCTACGTCACCTCCGTCGAGCACTACCTGCTCCCCCACCTCGGCACCACCCCGCTCCGGCGGCTCCGCACCGAGCACATCGAGACCCTCTACCGGCGTCTTCTCATTGCAGGAAGCCGGCGTGGTGGGCCGCTCGCGGCCAAGACCATCACGAACCTGCACCAGATCGTCAGGTCATCGCTGAACGACGCCGTCGAGCGCGGACTCCTCACGTCGAGTCCAGCACACGGCGCCCACGTCCCGGACCCTCGCAAACGACCGTCGGGGCGACGGGGCGCCCGCCCATGGACTGCAACAGAACTCGGAGCGTTCCTCACCGACACCGCCGCGAACCCGTACTCGATGCTGTTCCGACTCGTGGCCGCGACCGGGATGCGACGCGGCGAGGTACTCGGACTGCGCTGGGACGACGTCCACTTCGACACCGGCCGCATCGAAGTGACCCACGCCCTCACCTCGGTCGGTTACCGGCTCGAGTTCTCACGCCTCAAGACCCGGACCAGCCGACGCAACATCACCGTCGATGCCGACACGATGAATCTGCTCGCCCAATGGCGACGACACCAGACGGCTGAACTCGCCCAAGCGGGCGTGACGAATTCCCATGCGCTCGTATTCGTGCGGCCCGACGGCCAACCCCTTCACCCTCACAGCGTCTCGCAGGCATTCGAGCGAGCGCAGCGGCCACTCGACGTGTCACCGATCCGGTTCCACGATCTCCGCCACACCCACGCCAGTTTGCTCCTGCGCGACCGGGTGCCGATCAAAGTCGTGTCCGAACGACTCGGGCACTCGAACCCGGCGTTCACGATGGCCACCTACCAGCACGTCCTGCCCGGAATGCAAGACGACGCCGCCGCCACCTTCGGCCAACTCCTCGCCAACCATTCACACCAACTCAGCGGCAACAGCATCGCCGCATAGACGGTAGCTGCCGGTAGACGCCCGGTAGCGGGGGCGAGATGCGACAAGGCCCCCGATCGCTCGGAGGCCTTGTCAACACTGCGTTTCACTTGGTGGCGGGGGCAGGATTTGAACCTGCGACCTTCGGGTTATGAGCGTTGAACGGCCATATCGATCAGTGTCGATTGGTGTCGTTTCGTGCTATCTAGCAGGGCTTTCGCGGCTTCATGGTGTCGATTGGTGTCGCCTGAAACCAGGCGTTGTGAGCTGGTCCGTTAGAGAAACCGTTAGACATTTTGCGCAGTTGCCTGATTTGCTTCATCGAGGCAAATTGACAATCCGAGCAAGTCAGCTCAGACTCGATCCCGACGCCGAGCCGCTCCTTCGGATCAACGTTGCCATGCCCCGCCCTCCCACGCCCCAAGTCATTCGGAAGCTGCTCGCCAGCGCCGGCAGCGAGATCGCCAGGCGACTACCTCCGAACTGGCAGTCCTCAGTGGAGGCGCGCACGGCCGACGGCGGCATCGTCCGCTTCACCGCACCCGACGGCAGAACAGCCGACGTGCGTGCGCTCGTCCGTCGACGGCTCGACCCTCGTGCCGCAGGTGCGCTCGAACCGACCGACGCCCCGATCATTGTCATCGCCGACTGGCTCAGCCCGCGCACCCAGATGATCCTCAGCGAGGCCGGCCTCGGCTACGCCGACACGACCGGCAATCTGCTCGTGATGGTCGATGAGCCGGGCCTGTCGATCACCGCCGAGGGAGCAGCACGCGATCCCGCTCCGCTCCGGAGGGCGACGACCAATCTCCGGGGTCCGCGAGCATGGGCGCTGGAACGCACGCTCGCCGAAGTGCTCCCGCCGTATGGGCTCAGCGAGCTCTCCGACGCACTGGGCATCGACGGCGGTTACGTCTCGCGACTCCTGGGCGGCCTGGCCGACGAACTGCTCATCGACCGGCAGCCACGGCAACCCGTCGAGGGCGTCGACTGGGTTGCGATGCTCCGCCAGATCACCCAGACCTACTCATTGCTCGAGAGCAACGACACCCAGTCGTGGATCGCACCAGCCGGCCCCGAGCAATTCCTCCGTGACCTGGCATCGTCCAAGCTTCGACGTTGGGCCGTCACCGGATCGTTCGCGTCGAGCCAGATCGTGTCGATCGCTGCACCGGCGGTCGCTGTCGTCTACACCGACGATCCCGAACGCCTCGCCGACACAGTCCGCCTTCGCCCCACCAGAACCGGCGGCAACGTCGTCACAGCCCTTCCCTACGATCAGATCGTGTTCGAACGAACGTGGGAGCGAGACGGCTTGACGTTCGCATCCCTATGCCAGGTGGCCGTCGACTGCCTGACCGGGTTCGGGCGCATGCCGCAAGAGGGAGACGCACTCCTGACGTGGATGCGTCAACGGGCACCGAAGTGGCAGGCCCCCTCGCTCACGGAGATGGCCGAGCTGCCATGAACGAGATTGCTATGGACGATGCGAGGGCCCGCGCAGAGTCGCGCACAACCATTGCAGTCGACAACTGCGAGTAACGGTTAAGGTAGAAGCGTTGCTTAGATCATCAAGGAGGTAACGGTTGTGGCGACGTTGATCCGACAGCGCTGGACCTCCTCGTTCGAGGGGATGAGCCGCCGCGACCGTCAGGGATGCGCATACGACGCGTACCTCCCCGATCGGCTCGCTGGTTGGGATCTGGCACTTCCGGCTGACCTCGTTGCGGACCTCACCGACGCCGAGGAGGCCATCCGACAGCTGAACACCTCCACGACCTCGCACGTCAGCTTGGAGGGACTGGCCCGGTTCTTGCTGCGGGCCGAGTCGGTCGCCTCGTCAAAGATCGAAGGCTTGGAGGCAGGGCCACGCCGGCTGCTCGATGCCGAGGTCGTGCTCACCCAAGGAGGTGACGCCGCGGATCGGATCGCCGTGGAGGTCCTCGCAAACGTCGCTGCGATGGAGGCGGCGGTCGAGCTCGGCTCATCGACGGGCACGATCACACTCGACGACCTCCTCGGCATCCACCGGACCTTGATGGAACGATCCTCGACACCGCACATCGGCGGAGTCGTCCGCACGACGCAGAACTGGATCGGGGGCAGCAGCTACAACCCGTGCTCGGCAGCGTTCGTCCCACCACCACCCGAGTCCCTCGACGCCTTGCTGCACGACCTGTTGACCTACGTCAACGGCGACGACCATCCCACTCTCGTCCAGGCGGCGATCGCTCACGCTCAGTTCGAGACGATTCACCCCTTCGCCGACGGCAACGGACGCACCGGTCGCGCGCTCATCCACGTGATCCTGCGCCGACGCGGTCTCGCCCCGCGCTTCGTCCCACCGATCAGCCTCGTGCTTGCCACCTGGGCGAGCGACTACATCGCCGGCCTCACCGCGTTCCGACACGTCGGCGCACCCGACAGTCCAGAGCGATCGACCGGCGCCGGCACATGGCTTCGCGCCTTCGCGACCGCAACTCATCGATCGTGCCACGACGCCGGGGCCTACGCGACCGAGATCGACACGCTCGACGCACGATGGCGTGACCAGCTCGGGCGAGTCCGAGCCAACTCTGCGGTCGAGCTCCTCCTCGACGTGCTGCCGGGTGTCCCGGTCATCACCGTCGAGAGCGCCGCGCGACTGATCGGACGGTCCGAGATGCGCACCGGCGAAGCCGTCAACCGTCTCGAAGCAGCCGGCGTCCTACGCCAGCGAAACGTCGGGCGGCAGCGCTATCGGGTGTTCGAGGCCGCCGACGTCGTCGACCTCTTCACCGGCCTCGAGCGAGCACTGGCGAGTCCCACCGGCAACACCGCCACCGCCGCACCTGCCCGGCGGGTGCCACGTCGAGCGAAGCGCACCGGCGACGGGACCTGAACGTGGCTCGTCCCCGACGCACGAACGATGGCGAGCAACCGCAGGCGGATCTGTTCTCACTCGATCCTGCCGCGTACTTACCCATGGAGTTGGGGAGCCGTGCCTGGCCTGATCCAGCGCGGTTCCCCGTCAATCACGCGGGCGGCCGCGTGCGCCAGCAGGTCTGGGCCGATCTGACCCGCTCGATCAATCCGACCGCCATCGCTGGCTTCTCCTCGATCGGCCAACTGATCGAGCTCATCGCTGCATGGGCGAACGACCAACGACAGGGTTCGTTGCGGGTGCTGCTCGGGTCGGAGCCGTTCGCGACAGAACGATCAAGCTTCGCGTCAGCGGAGAGTGCTTTCACGGAGGAGGTCCGCAAGTACTGGCTCGAAGAACACGGCATCTCGCTGCGTTCGTCGGCGAAGGTCGTCCAGGCGATCGACCTGCTCGACGCCGGCCGGCTACGGGTCAGCTTCGTCCACGGTCGGACGCGCTTGCACGCAAAGGTCTACGTCGGCGACAACGCCGCCACGGTCGGGTCGAGCAACTTCACCAGTGCTGGGTTGGGCGACCAGATCGAAGCGAATGCCCGATTCGACCGAGGTTCGGACCCCCAGCGGTACGACGAGCTGGTTCAGGTCGCGGAGAACCTGTGGAGCGTGGGCACGGCGTGGGACGACCAGTTCCGAGCGTTGCTGATGGCCCTGCTGCGATTCGTGTCCTGGCAGGAGGCCCTGGCGCGAGCATGCGCTGATCTCCTGGAAGGCGACTGGGCCGCCCGATACCTGGCAGGCGACGCGGCAGGGAAGCGACTGTGGCCCTCACAAGTCGTCGGCATCGCACAAGCGCTGTGGATCGCCGAGAACGTCGGCAGCGTCCTGGTCGCCGACGCCACCGGCTCCGGCAAGACCCGGATGGGAGCCCACCTCGTTCGCGCCGTACGAGATCGGTTGTGGAGCACCGGGCGGGTGCGGCGCGATCTGACCGTGCTCGTCTGCCCGCCAGCGGTCGAGGACACCTGGTATCGAGAGGCGGTGTCGTGTGGTCTCACGATCAACACGGTGTCGCACGGTCTGCTCAGCCGAGGCGCGGTCGGCGGCCCGCGAGCCAAAGAAGAGGCGGTCCGCCACGCGCAGATCCTGGCAGTCGACGAGTCGCACAACTTCCTCAGTCGTGGCACGAACCGCACACGGCAGGTCCGAGAAAGCCTCGCCGACCACGTACTGCTGTTCACCGCCACCCCGATCAACCGTGGCGCCGCGGATCTGCTCCAGCTCGTCGGCTTGCTCGGCGCCGACAACTTCGACGACGAGACGTTGGCGGTTCTCGAGCGGCTGAACCGTCGCCGCGGTGCCGATGCTGCGCTGTCGGATGCGGAGCAGGACAAGCTACGACGCGAGATCCAACGATTCACCGTGCGACGAACGAAGACCGCCCTCAACGAACTCGTCGATCGCGAGCCCGAGGCATACCGCCACCCCGACACCAACCGCATCTGCCGATATCCACGCCACGACGCGAACGCGTACGACACCGGCGAGACCGCCGACGACGAGCGAGTTGCGCGTCGCATCCGCGAACTCGCCCGCTCGCTCACCGGCGTCGCACAACTCGAAGCCAAGCTGGCGGTTCCCAAAGCGCTTCGCAACGAGTACACCGACGAGCGATGGCTGCAGTTCAGGCTCGCGTCATCGAAGGGCCTCGCAGCCCACCACGTGCTCGGCGCGATGCGGTCGTCGCGAGCCGCAATCGTCGAGCACCTCGCCGGAACCGTCGAAGCAGCGAACCGATTCGGCCTGTCCGACTCGTTCAAGGCCAAGCCCACCGGCAACGTCATCGATCGGTTGACCCGTCGTGCCGACGAGGGACCACCCGAGATCGCGCTCGACTGTGACCTCCCGTCGTGGCTCACCGACGTCGAGGCATGGCGGAATCGTTGCCTCGCCGAGCGCGACTCCTACACCGCAATGCTCGCAGCAGCCGCGGAACTCTCCGCCGCTCGTGAACAGCGCAAGGCTGACCTGCTTTCCGATCTGAGCAAGAAGCATCCGCGCGTGCTGGCGTTCGATCATCACCTGATCACACTCACCGCGATCGAGCCGATGCTCCACCGTGATGACCGACGCGTGATCGTCGCAACAGGAGCGAACAAGACGAACCGCGAGACCGTCGAGCGGCTGTTCGCCCGCGACTCGCACGAGTCGGCCATCGCGCTGTGTTCCGACGCGATGAACGAGGGACTCAACCTGCAGGGCGCCTCCGCCATCGTGCACCTCGATCTCCCCACGACCCTGCGCGTTGCCGAACAACGCGTTGGCCGCGTCGACCGCATGGACAGCCCGTACGACGCGATCGAGGCCTGGTGGCCTCGAGACGGCGAGGCGTTCGCCACTCGCGCCAACGAGCTTCTCGCCGAGCGAGCCGCCGAGAGCAACGCACTCCTCGGTTCCAACCTGCCGATGCCGAACCTCTCCAGCCAGTCCGACGCCATCGTCGATCTCGACGAACGAATCGCCGAACTCGAGTCGACCGAGGCCGAGACCTGGGACGGCATTCGCGATGCGCTCGATCCGGTGCGCCGGCTGACGAGCGGATCACACGCGCTCATTACCCAGCGTGTCTACGAGGAGTACCGGCACACGGCTCATCGCGTCGTCGCCCGCGTCAGCCCCGTTCGCTCGACGGTGCCGTGGGCGTTCTTCGCGATCGCCGGCACCGCCCACGGCGCGCCCAGATGGCTACTGCTCGAGGGAGCGTCGGGCCAGGCAACGTTCGAGATCGACAGCATCAGCGACCGACTACGCGAGTTGCTCGCTGACGATCCGCCCGGCCGCGCCTTCGACAAGCTGGCCGACCACTGGCTCAACACGTTTCTGACACAGGCCGACCGAGTCGAGCCACAGCTCCTGCCCCGCCGAATGCAACGCGCCCTCGACCAGATGCGTCTCATGACATCGCGCTGGGCAACCGACGCCGATCGCCTCGGAAGCTCCACAGATGCGGACCGTTGGCGAGCACTCACACGATTCGCCTCGGCCGACGACGATGATCACGCTGGTCCCGACCCCTACCTCGTCGCGCAGCGCTGGCTCGAACTCGTCGCACCGGCGCTTGAGGCCGAACGAGCTGTCAAGCGACGGGCCCCCTACCTCGTGCTCAAAGACATCAACACACGACTCGTAGCGACACCCCTCAAAGTGAGCGACGTCGAACGCGAGATGTCCGACCTGCCGGTCGCCGCCCCCCTCGAACGGAGAGTCAGCGCATGCATCCTCGGCGTGCCAGACCCGTCGGTGCCAGAGCCTCCAGCGTGATGTGCGTGGCCGACAGGGTGACAGCCTCAATCAGGTCCCGGCGGTCACGGAGCCGGGTGCACGGTCGTCCAACCCGGGGACGTCTGGGAGACGTTCCCGAGCAATGACGCTCAAGGTGATCCATCGGCAGTCCCCCTGCATCAAATCAGATCCGCTCGCCTCAGGAGGATCAGTTCACGAATTAGCGTCCCCGCGGGTCCGTCAACATCTTCAAGCACTGGATCAATGCCGATGTCGGGAAGTACGTCATTCACGACGGCCCATCCCAGTTCCAGGCGCAACCAGTCTGGGAGTGCTGTGCCGAGCGCAGCCAGCCGACGGTACTTCGCCGACACCCTTGCGTCGGTGGAGGCGAGCCGCAGCGGTTCCACTGTTCTCAGAACTCCGATCAACAGGTCAGCGTCGTAGAAGGCATCAAGCGCAGGCTCGACCGAGACGACATGAACCTCGGCCGCACTGCGCCGAGAGCGCAGTTCGTGCTGGGCAGTAACGACAGCGGACGATGCTGCAGCAAATGCACATCGCTCGGTCAACTCACCGAAGAAGGATCCGACGGTCACATTCTCACTAGCGTTTCCATCTGCACCGATCAGCAATGGTGCTGCCATTGCGCGTGAAAGCCTCTCCAGACGAGCCAGCGCTGCGACGGCCGCCGCATCGGAGAGCTTGCTGAGCCACGCCTGCAGAAGCTGCCGCTCCTCACACCAAGGGCAGTTTCGGCCGGCTGGAAGCAAGACCTCGTGAAGGTGATGAACGTTGAGACCGTTTGCCGTCCGGAACGGACGCCCCACCTCGCGCAGATGGTGCGGGTCGGAGGGACGAGCAACCAGCACGACTGCGCTGACGTCGGGGTTGATTCCCAGCGGCTGCGCGGCGTTGTAAACCGCGCGCCTGACCCGCCCGAGGGTCAATCCAGTTGTGATCGTGTCATCAACGACCACGATCTGCTCAACGCCTTCCAAACCGTGGGCTTGAATCTGCGACAGGAGATGTGGCGACTCCACTACGAGCGGCTGCAATCCAACAGCATCACGCGTGATCGCGACGAGCAGGTCTACGGCCGGTCCGGAGGGAACGAGGGCCAGCTGGGCCCCTGCGCCCACTTCACGGATCCTGTCCGTGAAGTCACGCCTGAGCGACGCATCGTGAAGAAGTCGTGGAGTGTCGAGCCACACAGCATAGTGAACGCCTGTCGACGTCGAGTGGTGCAGATGCACGGCGTCCAAGTCCGAGAGCAGCTGAAAGAACTCGCTTCCGCGTCGAGCGATATCTGGCGACACCGGGTGTTCAACCACATCGTGCACGACCATCTGCTCGTAGGACGCCGGATGGATCTGCACGTGCGCTGGGCTGCTGCATCCAGCGCACGACCCGTCCTCAGAAGGCGGCCAGACGGCGATGGGCAGGTGCAAGATGTGAGCGCTCTCGCTCGCGGTAGAAGCCGTCTCCACGACGGTGACTGCACGATCGCTACGAGATGCGTCGGCAGCCAGCTCGAACCGGTTGCGCGATCGCCCCGACGAACTGACGGAGACGACGAAGAGGATGCTGCTCGGGACCTCGTTGTACCGCCGCCTCAAGTCATGGATTGACTGAGCAACAGAAGCCGGCGACGGATACTCCTCGAGCGCGTCGACACGGCACTTCCAGCCGAAGTACCGACGGCAATGGCGCTGCGCCTCCAGGAGAAGCGGAAGCACCGTGCCGGTGTCGGCAAGCAAGGCGGTGTCTCTATTGACATGCTCGAGAAGCCAATCGGCAAGGCGCCGCGTAGCGGGAATCGACCTAGTGGCGTTGCCAAGCCGAACGAAGGCCTCGCTGTGCCATCCCGAGGGCAGTAGGTAGTGGTGACCCTCGGCACCTATGACAGCGCCGGTGTCCTCCAGGATGCTCGTGACCTCAGCGCGCTGAAGCTCCCGAATCGAGCACGGTAAGTGCTCCCCTTGTTGGAATAGAGCGGCGACCTTGGGACCAGGAGACCCGGGCTCGAAGGACCGCTCAAGACAGAACGCTGGAGTGTCGGCGAGCAAAACACCCACAATCGGATCGCGCTCGATCGCCGGACGCAGCTTGTTTGAACTCGTTCGGAACACCACGACGTCCGACAGCTGCAAGCCGCGATCAAGCGCCCGAAAGCGCTCTCCGATCGGAGCATCGCCGCGCTCCTCGGTGGGGTCGAACAGGAGCACCTCTAGCCCCACGGCGAGGTCGGGAAACACGTGCGGCTCGTTGGCCCCCGAACGCACGACCGTAATCGCCACGGCTAGAAAAGGCTCCCCTGCGAGTCGAGGGTTCTCAACTCCGCGAAGAGGCCGTGGTCGGACACGGGCGCAAGCATGTAAAGCATGGTGCCGACAAGTCGATTGCGTGCCGCTACCGCCGCCTCGAACACGAAGTCTCGCTGGTCGTCGGGGGCACCGAAGCCATCGTAGGAACCGACCACTCGACCGGACCGGAGCATTCCGAAACCGCGTACCTTCCAGAGGGCGTTTGCCACATTCGTCAAGCCATAGCCGGGTGTCTTTTCCACCACGCAGTCAAGTGACCGAAGCTTGACACTTCCGCCCGCAGCTAGGGCCTCCTCAAACGCTTGAAGCTCCGCTTCGACGCCACCGTCATAGATCTCGGGATCAAGGGCATGGCGCGCAGCGATACCGACTCCATCGTCGACGACCTGCAGCTGGATGAAACCCTGAGGCCGATCGGACACCTCCACGCTGTCCACGATCGAGCCGAGGTACTCCGTAAGGCGATCCAGACCACCCGAGAAGCCTTCGGGAGTGAGCCGAAGCTCGGACATTGGGACCCATTTGTACGAGTACTGCGATGCGACTCCTGCATTCGGAACAAGCGGTTGCCGACCACTGTGATCAAGAACGTTCCAACAACCCTCCGCAAGCGCGCCTGCAAGGGGAACGGCCCGCCGAGCCACAGGACGCGTGAACCTTGAGGGGAACGAATCAGACCACTCGACGATGCCCTGTTCGAACGCTGCGACTGTTCGACTCGCCGCTACCACGCTGCGTTCGACGTCCGCGTGAGCGTGACTCAGATTGTCGGTGCTACTAGAGACAGCGGAAAGGAGCTCGCGCAGAGCATCACCGCTGACGTCAGCAGTCGAGCCACGGATCGTGGTGGCGTGCCTCGCCAGTTGCTGGCCAAGCAGTTCACCACCAAGCGTCGACCGCCACCTCTCGGAGGAAGGCAGAACAACGGTCAGTCGAAGTCCCCTTCGCGTGACCTCCCGAAGACAGTTGCCGAGCCGAGGTCCGGCGCTCGCAGCGATATTGCGGAGCTCGCGAAAGTCAAGCTCAATAGTCTGTTTCGGATCGCCATGAGCAAGCAGGGCTGCCGCGATGTACTCAGCTCGCTCGACGGTCAACGTCGGGTCAACTCTCACTCGAAGCACGTTGCGCGACTCCCCTTTGGTCTCGATGGGCCAATCAACACGGAAGGCTTGACCCTTGAGCGCAGGGTCTGGCGCAGGCTCGACATCACGATGGAGTCGGCACGAGATCGTCCGGGCTCAACCACGACAGGTCCAGACCTTGACGCCGGCGGCTGTGAGATCGTCTCGACGGCGTTCGTAGTCGGGCATGCCGCGGGCGACTTCGACCCAGTAGCGGTCGGTGTGGTTCAGCTCTTTGAGGTGGGCCAGTTCGTGCACGATGACGTAGTCGATGAGGCTCGGTGCGAGCTGCAGGGTTGCCCAGTGGATGTTGATGTGGGTGTCGCCTCTCGTCGAACCCCACCTGTAGCCAAGGTCGCGCACTGCGACGCCGACGCCGGCCGCTCCCATGCGCTTCGCCCACGGTTCGACTCGGCGCTGGAGCCATGCCTGTCCGGTACGGACGTACCAACGGCGCATTGCCGCATCTCCTTCAGCGGCGGTCGCCCGAGACATCAGGAACCGGCCACGGTCGAGGCGGACGCCGTCGACTCTGTCGTCGAGCTTCAACCGGTAGTTGCGCCCGAGGTAGGCGAAGCCTTCCCCGTCGACGAACTGCTTGCGGATCGGCGGAGCGACGAGCGCGTCCCTCTCCGCCAGCTTGCGGTACACCCACGGTCGCTTCGAATCGATGAACCGCTCGATTCGCTCGCGTGACGCGCAGGTCGGCGCTCGCAGGATGAGCGAAGCGTCACGATCGACGGTGATCTCCAACGTTGTGCGGTCGGTCTGTGGAGCGATCGTGAACACGAGGTCGCCGGCGGTGAGCGACTCGAGTTTGTGGATGCCGTGGCTCATCGCAGCCGCTTCCGGTTGGCCTTCGCCAGCGCTACAAGATCGACGGCCAACTCGTCGAGATCGTTGTAGGCGAACAGGTTGCTGTCGTCCAGGCTTCGCTTGACGGCCTTGCGCAACTCGTCCTGCTTGGTGCCGTTCTCCCAGAACCCGACGACAGCGATCTGACTTCGGACGTCGGCGACCAATGAGCGGGTCAATGCGGTCAATGCGTCCGCAGCCGCGCCGTCGGAGCTGGCGACGCGTTCGGCCATCAGCCCGTGGAACGGCAGCTCGCTCATGGGGTCAAGGCCGGTGTCGTCCTCGTCGATGCGGCCGGCGTTGATCTCGCTGACGATCTCCTCGAACAGAGCGATCTGCTCCCAGCGATCTTCGAGCTTCTCGAGGATCTCGTCGACACGTTGGGAGAGGCGGTCGTAGTAAGCGGGGTCTTCATCGACGTGCTCGCGGATGTGGTGACGGATGGCGTGTTCCATCTCCGACGCCTTGGTCCGCGGCGAGACGATGCCGCGGACATGTGCGGCGAACTCGGCGTCGGTGACCTTGATCGGAGCGATCCGCTGCGAGAGGTCGAGCACGGTGATGTGCTGGTCGATCAGGCGGCGCACCTTCTCCTTGTACTTGTGCGGGTCGAAGTCGCCGTTGACGTCGTCTCGATAGCGGCGGCGGGTGAGGACCTGGATCTCGCCGTAAAGGTTCACCGCGTCGACGAACGGCAGCGCATCAGGCCGTGGGAGCACGGTGTCGAAGGTGGTCATGAACTGCTTGAGCCCGACGTCGAAATCGGCGCGGAGACGCTCGTCTTCGAGGAGCAGGATGCAGTCTTCAATCGTGTCGGTCGAGGGGTCGACACCTCGCTGGACGAAGAGCTGGCGGATCCGTTCGCGCTGCGGGTCGAGTTTGGCGATCTCGGCAACGAGCGGGCGCAGTGCCCCGTCGACTTCGGGGTCGATCTCGCCGTCAGTGCTCGTGTACGCGGCGAGCGCCTGGGTGAGTTGGCCGGCGACCCCGTAGTAATCGACGACCAACCCGTACGACTTCTTCGGGGCGGTGCGATTGACGCGGGCAATCGCTTGGAGCAGCTCGGCTTCCTGGATGAGCCGGTCGAGGTACAGCACCTGGGCGTGGGGTGCGTCGAAGCCGGTGAGCAGCATGGACTTGACGATGAGGATCGCGAGCGGATCGGTCTTGTCGGTCACCGGGCCGAGTGGCCGCTTGAACAGGTTGATGCGAACCGTCTGGCGGAGCTTGTCGCTCCACGTGTGATACTCGGGTGGGTCGTTGTGATCCGCCGAGATGACCGGCGCGAAGTCGAGGTGGCGCAGCAGGTCGAGCTGCCCGGCGGCGTTGCGGAGGAACTGCTCGTCGACATCGAGCTGGTCGTACGGGCGACCGTCGTCGTCGGCGACGAATGCGTCGATCTCCGTGACGAGTTCGTCACGGGCGACGTTGAGGGCGTCGAAGTAGCGGAGGCAGGCTTTGCGGCTGGTGGCGACGATCATGCCCTTGAAGCCGTCGGGCATGACGGTGCTGACGTAGTGGCGCAGGACGTCGCGGGCCTTGGCGGCGATCATCTCGGGTGCTTCGAGCACCTGGGCGGTGGTGGCGTACTTCTTCTGGAGGAGTTCGCGCTGGGCGTCGGTGAGCCCGGAGAACCATCGGGCGAATACGTCGTCCATCGTCGATGCGCCGGCGACGGCGGCGTCGGTGGTCTTGCCCTCGTAGAAGATCGGAACCGTCGAGCCGTCGGCTTCGGACTCGGTGAGCGTGTACCGGTCGAGGTAGCCGCCGAAGATCTCAAGGGTCTTCTTGCGCTTGCCCATGATGATCGGCGTGCCCGTGAACCCGATGCGCGCGGCGTTCGGCAGTGCGTTCATCAGGTTCGCGTGAAGCGCCGAGCCGTGCGAACGGTGCGCCTCGTCGACCATCACCACCATCGACTCGGACTCGTTGAGCGTGCCGAAGGCTTCGCTGCCTGACAGTCCGTCACCGCCACCGTTGTCCGTGTCGCGGTACTTCTGGATCATCGCCAGAACCACACCAGGGCCAGGCTGGCTCAGCAGTTCCTTCACCTCGTTGGCGTTGCGGGCGACCTTGATCGTCTCGCCGGTGAGCGCTGCGGTGTCACTGAGTTGGTCTTGGAGGTCGGTGCGGTCGGTCACGAGCACGATCTTGAAGCGGCGGAGTTCAGGGTGGCTGCGCATCGCCCGGATGAGGAACACCATCGTCAGGCTCTTGCCCGATCCCTGGGTGTGCCACACGATCCCGCCGCGCCGGTCGACGTGCCTATCGACCGCTCTCGTCGTGCCGGTGAGCATCCGGTTGATCGCCTTGCTCACGCCCCGGTACTGCTGATAGCGAGCGACGAGCTTGATCGTCGGGCCCGACTCCAGCTCCATGAACAGCGTGAAGTGCCGCACGATGTCGAGCAGCCGCTCGGGCGCCAGCATTCCACC
>JBGTIA010000720.1:0-25410 GCA_041745835.1 Ilumatobacteraceae bacterium
GCACCGCCGTTGCGCGCAACGCTCGGAGGGTGGGCGGGGCGTCGCGCTCGGCGAGCGCGGTTGCGACGAGCAGTGCAGCAAGGAGAACCCAGCTGGTCGCTCGGACCGGCGTCAGGTCCCACGGCTGCAGTGCTCGCACCAGCACGTCGTCGAAGAACCAGCGCACCTTGCCGAGCACGTCGCTCGTTGCCTCGGCTCGATCCTCGACCCACGACTCGACGAGACGCTGGCTGATGGTGAACGTCACGACGTACACGACGCCGGAGAGGGCTACGACGATTGCGCCGGACACGAGGTGGCGGACGAACGGCTTCAGCTGGAGGGCCAGTCCGGTAGCGACGACGCCCGGGATCACGACCAGCGCAGTCGGTTGGTACAGGGACCAGGCGAGGGCAGAGCACACGAGCGACCCTGCCAGCAGACGCCGATCGAGGGAGTCGTCCGATCTGCGGGCGAGCTGGTGGAGCAGGACCGCGCCGCCCCCGAGCGCCAGCGACCAGGCCGCAGGGGCCATCACGGCCCAGGCGACGAGCATCTGGACGCCTGGCACGCAACAGGCACCGATTGCCAGCGCGGTTGCACCGACTTGGCCGAGTCCCATCCTCCGCCCGATCGCCCAGACGACAGCCGCCGACACCAAGACACCGAGGAGGCCGAACAACCGGACCCAGCGAAGGCTGCTGACGTCAGTGGCCAGCGACAGTGTCACCTCGTGCAGGATCCCGGTCAACGGACGTCCGCCCGCGGCATTGACGGTCAGCAGATCGGTGTTGTTGCGGGTGGCCGCGAGGAGCACGTGGAAGTCATCGGTGAACCCGTATGTCAACACCAGCGCGCTGGCATAGACACCGACCAGGGCGAGGGCGCTGACGAGCGCGCCGAGCCCGATGAGGTCGCGCCACCCGTGCGGCCAACCATCTACCGCCTCGGGAGCCCGGTCGTGTACGCGCTCGATTCGATCTGTTTCACCCGTTGTCACGGGGTCCGTTTCGCGAGGATCGTGTGCGACCGCCCTCCCCAGAAGGGCTCGCTGCGCTCGACGGTGAAGCCGGCCAGTCGGACCCAACCCTCGAGCGCGCTCGGCGTGGGCAACCACCACCAAGGTCCGTAGTTGTCCGGCTTGTACTCGGCCGGAACGTCGATCCCGATCGCGTTGCGAACGTCGAGCAGGTCCCAGTAACGAGCGAGGATGGCGAGGTACTGTGTCGACAGGCTCGGCACGAGCAACGACTGGCCGGGAAGCAGGTCGATCTTGCCGAGATCGTTGTCGATGTGCTCTGGGATCGACATTGCGGTCAGCACGAGATGTTGCCGCGTCAGCAGACGCAGTTGACACAGCGTATGGATCGGATTCGGCACGTGGTAGACGACGCCGCTGCAGTGCACGACATCGAATGAACCGGTCTCGGCCGTGGCGTCGTCCAGGTTCAGAGACAGCTCGTTGCACGGCCCGACGCCGATCTCGATCAGTCGCTCGCGAAGCCGCGCCCAGAGTGGATTGGTGAGCGGCAGGATGTCGATCATCGTGCGCTCGACGGCGCCGGCGCGGTCCGCCACCGACACCTTCTCACTGACCGTTCCCCACAATCCACCGACGTCGGCGAACGTCGATCCCTCTCGAAGCGCGAGCTGGATGAGTTCGTCGCGTATGTCGGTCTCGTCGGCCATGTCTACGCCCCTTGGTGTCGTGAGTTCAGTCGAGTGTGCCGGCGAGCGCTCGCCGGGCACGAGTGAGCTCGGCGACCCGCAGACGCAGGTCGGCTACCTCACGTACGGCTGCACCGTACTCGCGGCCCAGGCTCGTAGCCCATTCCCAACCGGCCCCGCCGTCCAGCGCCAAGATCTGCGCTGCGAGCGTGCGATCGATCTCGATGCGTCCGGTCAGCGACCGTATGACGCCCTGTCGGATGCCAGCCGCATATCGAGTCTGATCGCCCGGCGTTCCGTCGATCGCCAGACATCGCGCCGCGGCCGAGGCAGGGTCCGTGCCGTGTTCGAGCATGAGGTCAGGTGGCAGTTGGAACAGTTCGGCGAGGCCTTCGGCCTTGTCCCGGTAGTAGTCCCCCGACCACACGAGCACGGTGGGGACCTCGGCGACGATCGAAGCCAGCGCAACGTGGTACGACGACGATATGCAGAACTGCGCAGCCGGCAGCACCGGACGGGCCTCGCAGAGCCGACGCGTGATGTCGACGATCTCGACTCGTACTCCAGCCAGACCATCGACGTCCCCGAGCATGGCAGCGAGACCATCGGCCCCCTGCCGCTCGCTGATGCGCTCGTCCCCGAAGGCGACGATCAGGTTGACCTGTCGCACGGCTGATCGCTCGGCGAGGCTTCCGAGCAGACCGATGACGACATCCACCCGGCGTGCCGAGTCCGTCGTCACATACGATTCGGTGGACACGTGGACGTTCACGACGCCGGACGCGTCGGGCTCCTCGAGCCGAGCTTGCTCGGCGGACCGGAGCAGGAGCCCGATCGCATCGTCGCCGCTGAACTGTGCCCGATCGCCGACAGATCCGGCTGCCACTGCGACCGAGCGCGCGTCGCGTGCGCCGATCACTTCCGCTGCGTCCAGCATGCCGAGCCGGTCGAGACCGTCGTCATCGATCTGCAGGCCAGAAGCGATGTGGCGGACATAGCTCGCGTCAACGGTGTCGTCACCTCCGACCAGCCGCCGCGCCGTGAGGTACATGGCTGCCTTCCGGTCCGCCCACATCCGATTCGCGTAGCCGCCACCGGAAAAGTAGAAGAGAACACGTCCCGGCAGCTGCCCGATCGGGAAAAGGTCCGACGCGATCCGGTCGGCCGAGTCCCCGTCGTCGAAGTAGCCGAAGTGGACGTCCTTTAGTGCCGGGCTGATCGCAGCCAGTCGGGCGGTCACGTCTTGGTACTGACGCTCGACGATTGCCAGCACGGGAACCGATGTGCCGGTGCTTCGGACCATTCGGTGACCTTCGAGGAACTGCGCGACGTCCCCGAAGTTGCCGCTGCCGTCGAACCCCCCGATCATCACCACTGCCGCAGCACTCGAAGCGAGAGACGCAATGGTGTGCGACTCTGCCAGGATGCAGGGGATCGTTGGATGCTCAGTCATCGTTCCTCCGCAATGGCGACGAGCACCGCCGCCGGTTCATCCCAACTCTGGCTCCAGCTCCGGTCGATCGCCGCATGGCTCATGGCAGCCAGTGTGGCCGGGTCGTCACACAGCGCGCACACGCGTCCGAAGAACTCCGCGGCGATGTCGTCGTCGCCCGCATCAGCGCCGACCAGGAATCCGTCCACCGACTCGGAGATCAGCTCGTGGACCGCCCCGACGTCGGTGGAGATCGGCACCAGACCGTGAGCCATCGCATCGAGGAGGGCGAGCGGCACCCCCTCCCATCGAGACGGCGCGACGAGAACGTCGTGCTCGGCGAAGATCGAGGCGAGGGCCAGCGCATCGTGCTCGGGCTCGAGTCTGGTGACCCAAGGGGCGAAGTCGGGCGCTTCGCCGTGGAGGGTGGTCCCCCCGAGGACAGTGAGCTCGATCGTTCGGTCGCTGGCATCGATCAGGCGCGCCAGTCGTTCGAGGCGCGGGAGACCTTTCTGGACGTCGAGGCGACCGGCGTACAAGAGCCGGAACGGGCGGCCGGCGGCGAGTTCGGCAGCACGCCGACGTACGAGGTCGTGGGCGACGTCTGCGCTGTCGGGCTTCACCACCGCCGCGTTGCGGCCGAAGACGATCTTGTCGCGCGGGACACCGCTGCTCTGGAGGTAGTACGCCATGCGCTCCGAGATGACGAGATGGGTGTCGATCGCTCCGTCGAGCAGAGCCGCAGTCTCGGGCCATCCGTGCGGCGTGCCGTCCTCCGCGTCGTCGAGAACATGGGAGTAGCAGACGTAGTGTGGCCGGTACGCCCTCCGTCGGAGCAGTTCGAGGCACTCGAAGGCAGCCTGCGAATGGGCGTTGACCACCACGTCGCTCGTCGAGAGTGCCGAGTCCAGCGCCCGGATCGCCCGCCCCGGATCGAGGTCGGCGAGCGGGATGACGGCGTCGAACTCCGCCAGCCGCTTGGCGTCACCCCACGTCGAGTTACGCTCCGTGAGGGCAAGCTGAACGTGCCAGTTCGGTCGGGATCGGCGGATGGCGCCGGCGAGCTGGACGACGCAGTGATCGACGCCGCCGAGCATCAGCCACGGCGCGACGAAGGTGATCGTGCGCATCGGGCGCTCCGGCGCGGCGAACGGGAGCGCCGTGTCGAGTTGCAGGACATGGCGGTCGAACGACCATTCGCAGTGAGTGCCTTGCGGCCGACGCTCGACGAGCTGCTTGCGCACAGCGGGATCGAGCACATCGACGGTGGGGCACGTTGAACTGGCGTCGACTCTCGCAATCTCGGCGTCGCCGAGTCTTCCCGGGGGGAGACTGGTGAGGCGGGCGAGATCAAGGCGAGGCGGCTCTCGGCTGGGCCAGAGCCAGCCTGTGCCGAGGCGCAGTACCTCCCGCCGCACGACGTGGCCCGGGGCAACGCTGAGCTCGGGCACGCGGCCGATTGCGTGCCACGGGACGATCACGAGATGGGGATGGTGGCCGTCGGGGTCGTGCACGGTCTCCACGCTCGAGCCGGGCTCGGGCTGTGCGACCAGTTCGAGTACGTACATCTCGTGGCGGTCGAGCGCGGCCTTGCCGCGCAGGAGGCAGCCGGCGAGGTGCGGGCCCATCTGATCCATCGTTGGCCGTTCGGCGACGATCGTCATCGCCGCCGATCCGTTCCGTTCCGGGCTCGCTTCCGTCGCCAGCAGTGTCTGGACGGTGCTGCCGTGGTGCCACGAGCCGGTCGTCGGTTCGTACCAGGCGAAGCGAGGGAGATCTCGGCCCTCGTGCGCCAACGCCAGTCGCGGATCGAACGACGATGGGTTCGACGTACGTACGTGCTCGAGGATCTGTTCGCGCCGATCGATCGCTGTGGTGAGCAAGGATTCGGCTTTGCGACGGTAGCGGAACCCGCAGGCGCCTGCCTGAACCCCGCGGAACCCGTGCGCCCCGGCGCGGATGAAGAACTCCCAGTCCTCGTAACCGTGTCGCATTCGCTCGTCGTAGCGCAGGCCGCTGGCGAAGACCTGACGTCTGATCAGCGAGCCAGCGTCGCACTGGTTGTCGAAGAGCTGCCGGTACGACGAGTACGGCGCCGCCGGTTCCCATACGAAGTGCTCGGTGCCGAACGTTTCCAGGTTGGGTGACGCCCACGCCACGTCCGGGCGACCGTCGAGGACCGAGGCGAGCCGCTCGAGCGTGTCCGGCGACAGTCGGTTGTCAGCGTCCAGGGGGAACACGGCGTCGAGGTCCGGCCACATTGCGAGGGCGAGATCGATACCGGTATTGCGTGCTGCCGACAGCCCACCGTTGGAACGGCGCACGTAGTAGGTGCGTCCACGGAATGCGCGGGCGAGGGCGAGTCCGATCTCGTGCGTCGACTCGAACGGGCAGCCGTCGTCGACGATGACGGCGCGTGCCGTGACGCCGTGCTGGGACATGACCGAGTCGACGGATTCGACGAGGTACTGCGGTTGCTTGAACACCGGGATGACGACGGCAACCTCCATGTGGCCGACGAGACTACCCCGTGGGTTGCATCCACGGTAGGAGGGGGCAGGTCCCGGTTCGCGGACCACCTCGGAGCCCCGTAGCATGCTCGCTGTGTCCGTCCGGATCGATCCGAGTGCCGTCGTGGAGCCGGGCGCAGAGATCGGATCCGGCACGAGCGTCTGGCACCATGCGCACGTTCGTGCCGGTGCCCGGATCGGGGCGGACTGCGTGGTGGGCAAGAACGTCTACGTCGACACCGGTGCAGTCGTCGGCGACCGCTGCAAGCTGCAGAACAACGTCAGCGTGTACGACGGGGTGACGCTCGGCGACGACGTCTTCGTCGGACCGAGCGCTACGTTCACGAACGACCTGGTCCCGCGGGCGTTCAATGCGGACTGGGTGATCACCCGCACCACCGTCGCGGACGGAGCGTCGATCGGCGCCAACTCGACGATCGTCTGCGGGACGCGGATCGGGCGGTATGCGATGGTCGCCGCCGGCGCGACGGTGACCCGCGATGTCGACGACCATCAACTCGTGGCTGGCACTCCAGCGCATCACCGGGGATGGGTGTGCGTGTGTGGGGCGGTGATGTCGCGCGACGAGCGACTCCCTGAGCGGCTCACGTGCGACCGGTGCGCTGACGCGACTCCCTGAACAGCACGACGCGAAAGAGCAGCAGCTCACGGGCGTTGCGCAGGACGGTGCTGATCTTGAAGACCTTCGATCTGCCGGCGCGACGCGGACGCCATTCGGCGAACCCATACGCGATGCGCCAGTCCCCGCAGGCGGCCCGGATGGCGACCTCGAGTGTGAAGAACACGTCGCGCGAGCGGATCTCGAGTGATTCCAAGCGGGTTCGGCCGATGAGGAAGATGCCGCAATAGCCGCGTGCGTCGAAGCGGAAGAGGACGCGGATCAGTGCGTACATCAGCGATGACACGATGTTGCGACCGAGCTGATCGCGCACTTTGCGTCGGAAGAGCACGATGTCGGAAGAACCAAGGAGGTCGAGTTCAGCGAGGATCTCGTCGAGGTCGTACTCGCCGTCGCCGGGGATCCAGGTGAGGATCTCACCGGTCGCCTCGGCGAAGCCGCTGGCGAGCGCCTGGCCCATACCTCCGTTGGCCGCGCGTACGACGACGCGGACCTGGGCGCGACCCGAGTCGGCGAGCTCCCGCATGATCGCAACCGTCGCATCGGTGCTGCCGTCGTCGACCAGCACGATCTCGCTCGTGGACGGATCCGGGAGGGCGGCGACGATGCTGTCGAACGTCGCGGCCAGCGATTCGGCCTCGTTGTAGGAAGGCACGACGACGGAGAGTGCCGGGCGCACGTCGCTCACGGCCGGTCCCCGGGCTCGACCGCATCGCGGGCCGCGCCGACCTTGATCCGAGCGGGCACTCCGACCGCGATGCTCCAGGGTGGGATCACGGTGAACTGGGGAACGACGGCCCCCGCAGCGACCACACAGTGGTCGCCGATCACGGACCCCATCAGCACGGTGGCGTTTGCGCCGATGTGTGTGTGGTCACCGATCGACGTGCTCGCCCGATCGATGTCGTCGCGTCCCCCGCTGACGGCGCGCCGCACCGTCGAGTGCGTGTAGATCTGGGCGCCAGCCGAGATGTCGCAACCGCGACCGATCGTCAGGCCGCCCGAGCCGTCGATGACCGTGAAGGCTCCGATCCAGCAGCCTTCTCCGATCTCCGGTTCGCCGACGATCCAGGCATGCGGGTTGTACGGATTGTCAGGGAGATGGTGCCACTCCGGGGTCATGCAGCGGCCACCGCTTCGCCCAGAACCCGCACCACTCGCTCCTGTTGTGCATCGGACATGCCGGGGAACAGCGGCAAGGTGACGGCCCGATCCCGCAGAGCGGCGGTGTTCGGGAACGCGGTGTCTGTCGCCCCCAACGAGCCCTGGAAGTATTGAGTGAATGGAATGGCGTTGGTGCCGATGGTCGCCTCGATGCCCTGTGCGCGCAATGACCGGATCGTGTCCTCGGCGCTCACCGCTGGGGGAACCACGATGACGTAGGACTGAACGGCGGCCTGCGGTGAGCGAGCTTGAGGGCGGCATCCCACTGCTCGTACCATCTCGTCATAGCGCGTCGCCAGATGCGCTCGCTGCGACACCAGGTCCGGCAGTCGCTGCATCTGCGCGATGCCCAGTGCGGCCTGGAAATCGGTCATGCGCAGATTGTCCCCCGGATCGACGAACACCGGGCCGTGCTGCGTGGGCTCGATGCCGTGGTTTCGGTGACGCCGGGCGAACGATGCCAGCCGATCGTCGTCCGTCACGAGCATCCCGCCCTCTCCGGTCGTGATGATCTTGCGTGGGTGGAAACTGAAGCAACCGGCGAGACCGAACGATCCAGCAGCGCGCCCCTCGTTCGAGGCGCCGAGTGCACAGGCTGCGTCCTCGATCAGGGGAACGCCTGCGTCGCGGGCCAGTGACTCGAGAACGTCCATTCCTGTCGGGTTGCCGAAGGTGTCGACGGCGATGATGGCGTCGACGCCCGGAGTTGCTTCGAGCACACGTTGCAGCGCCGCGGGATCCATGTTGAAACTGGACTCATCGACGTCGACGAAGACCGGAGTCGCGCCGACCAGTTCGATCACGTTGGCCGTCGCGATCCAGGAGTAGGCGGTGACTGCGACCCGGTCACCTACGCCGATGCCGATTCCGAGCAGAGCGACTCGGAGTGCCGCTGTGCAGTTGGACAGCGCGACGGCATGGTCGCACCCGGCAGCATCAGCGACGAGACGCTCGAACTCCTCGACC
This sequence comes from Ilumatobacteraceae bacterium, assembly GCA_041745835.1. Taxonomy (GTDB): domain Bacteria; phylum Actinomycetota; class Acidimicrobiia; order Acidimicrobiales; family Ilumatobacteraceae; genus Sva-07. The sequence goes on from JBGTIA010000720.1 coordinate 8,360, forward strand.
CGCGGGCCCTGCACCAGGAAACCGCAGCGGAGAACCGATGCGACTGCCTCCAGTTCCGCGTCGCCGATCGTGGGACGCGTGATCGGGATCGAGTCCGTGTCAGCGTGTGCCATGTGCCCTGACCCATGCCGCGGTGAGGTCGATCCCCTCGTCGAGGTCGACCTCGGCTGTGAAACCGATCAGGTCGGACGCCTTCTCGGTCGCAGGAACTCGCAAGTCGACGTCGGCACCGGTTCGAGGGCGGTACTCGATCGGCGATTTCGAGCCGGTGATTCGAACGACCGCATTCGCGAGCGCCGCCATCGTGGCGGTGGCTCGTGCGTTGCCGACGTTGAACGACTCACCCACCGCAGCGGGGTGGTCCAGAGCGATCAACACACTCCTCACCATGTCGTCGACGTAGCACCACGCACGGATCTGCGACCCATCTCCATGCACGATCAACGGCTCCCCGGCGAGTGCTCGTTCGATGAAGATCCGCATCGCGCCTTCACCCACCTGCCCCGGTCCGTAGACATTGAATGGACGCACCACGGTGACCGGAAGTCCATGTTCGACGAAGTAAGCCAGCGCGAGGTGTTCTTCAGCGAGCTTGCTCACCGCATACGTCCACCGTGGTTCACCTACTGCACCGATGCGAGCCTCGTCGTCCTCTGCCACCCGGAAGGCCCGACGACCGTAGATCTCACTTGTCGAGAAACACACGACTCGCTCGCAGCTGTTTGCGCGTCGAGCGGCGGCCAAGACGTTGGCGGAACCGACCATGTTGACGGACATCGTGGTGACGGGGCTTCTGCTGACCGTGTCGATCCCCGCGATCGCAGCGCAGTGCACAACATGGGTGTGGCCCTCGGCCGCCGTCGTCACAGCGAGCTCGTCGAGGATGTCGCCCTTGACGACGGAGATGTTCGGGTGGTCGCCCAACCCAGTGCGCGAGAAGGCATCACGTTGGAAATTGTCGAAGATCGTGACCCTGTTGTGGTCGACGAGACGTGCGGCGAGCGTTGAGCCTATGAAGCCGGCGCCGCCGGTGATGAGGATCGAGGAATCTGAAAGCATGTGGCTCCTGTGGTGTCCGGACGGCTGCTTCAGCTCGTAGGCGAACCGATGAAGACCCGCGTGAGATCGGGGTGTGGATGGACGGTCCGCCGTCCATCGAGGATGAGCGTCGCCCCGCCGAGCAGCTCCGGGTCGAGATCTGCGTACTCGACGTGGTCGGCCTGCACGATCGCAGCGTCGCACGGATCACCCAAGTGATACGGATCGAATCCGAGCTGTCGGAGTTCGTCGTCGCTGAACAGCGGGTCGTGCACGACTGGGATCGCGTTGACCTCCCGCAAGGCGTCGACCACGCCGAATGCGCCGGAGAACGCAGTCTCCTTCACTCCGCCGCGATACGCGACTCCAAGTACCGCGATGCGTCGTCCCTCGGCCGGACCGAGGTGTTCGACCAAACGCCCGACGGCGTATGCGGGCATTCCGTCGTTGACGGTTCGGGCGGCCGCCGGGAGGGTCGCGGCGGCGTCCTCGGACAGATAGAAGTGCGGATAGACGGGGATGCAGTGACCGCCGACAGCGATGCCAGGTTGATGAATGTGGCTGAACGGCTGGCTGTTGCAGGCTTCGATGACCGCGGCGACGTCGATCTGTCGGGTGTCGGCGAAACGGGCGAGCTCGTTGGCGAAGGCGATGTTGATGTCTCGATAGGTGGTCTCTGCAAGCTTGGCGAGTTCCGCTGCCTCGGTCGATCCCAGGTCCCAGACCCCGTTGGAGCGGCTGAGATCCGCGCGTTCCGCGAACTGGAGTGCGCTCTCGTAGAATGCGATCGCCTTCTTGGTGCTGTCGGAGCACACCCCTCCGACCAGCTTCGGGTAGATGCGAAGGTCTTCGAAGATGCGGCCGGAGTACACACGTTCAGGGCTGTATGCGAGGAAGAAGTCTGTGCTCGGCTCGAGACCGCTGCCTTCGGCGAGCATCGGCCCGAAGCGCCGCCGAGTTGTGCCGACCGGTACGGTCGTTTCGTAGAGAACGAGGGTGCCGGGCTGCAGACCTCGCGCCACGGCGGCGGTGGCCGCATCCATCGCCCGGAAGTCCGGGTGCCGAGACTCGTCCACCACGATGGGCACCACGATCAACACCACGTCGGCGTCACGCACTGCCGCTGTGGTGTCGGTTGTCGCCCGAAGACGCCCGCTCCCGATCACGTCGGCGAGTGAACGGTCGAGGCCCGCCTCGCCCGGAAACGGAGCGATCGCCTGATTGATCAGATCGACCGTCGGTGAGTCGATGTCAGCACCGACGACACTGTGTCCGCTCAGGGCGAACTGGACCGCCAAGGGAAGACCGATCTTGCCGAGCGCGACAACGCATACCTTCATGGAGTTCTCTCTGTGTCGAAATGGAGTGGTTCGTGCGGGGCCCGAGCTGGTTGTGTCGCAGTTCTCGGACGGGAATGCCATTGGATGGTATCGTCCGCCCCGCCATGACCGATGACATGACGAGTTCGCCGCCGAATCCGGTGGCGCCGATCTCCATCAGCGAGGTCAGGTTCGATGAGCGTGTCGAGCAGTCAGTGCTCGCGGTGATCCGGTCGGGAGTCGTTGCACAGGGCCCGGTCGTTCAACGGTTCGAGGATGAGTTCGCCCACATGGTCGGAGTGGCCCATTGCGTCGCAGTGAACAATGGCACGACGGCGCTCGTGGCGGCATTGAAGATGCTGGATCTCCGGCCCGGCGATGAGGTCCTGACCAGCCCCTTCACCTTCGTCGCGACGCTCAATGCGATCCTGGATGCTGGTGCGACGGCGAGGTTTGCGGACATCCGCGCCGACGACTTCAACATCGATGCGGAACAGATCGAGGCGCTGGTGACGGAGCGGACGAAGGTCGTGATGCCCGTCCACCTCTATGGTCAGGCAGCGGACATGAGCGCGATCTCGACGATTGCACAGCGCCACGATCTGGCGCTCGTGGAGGACGCCGCTCAGGCACACGGAGCGACCATCTCCGGACGCTCCGTCGGGAGCTGGGGACTCGGGTGCTTCTCGCTGTACGCCACCAAGAACCTCACTTCGGGAGAGGGCGGTCTCATCACGACCAACGACGGGAACGTGGCTGACAGATTGCGCATCCTTCGGAATCAAGGAATGCGCGCCCGGTACCAGTACGAGATGGCCGGCAACAACTACCGAATGACCGATCTGAACGCCGCCCTGTGCCTTCCTCAGATCGCGGGCTACCGGGAGCTGGTCGAGCGGCGACGTTCGAACGCCGCACGACTGATCGAGGGTCTGGATGGGTTACCCGGCCTGGCGTTGCCGTCGGAATTGCCGGGGCGCGGGCACGTGTGGCATCAGTTCACGGTCGTCGTCGACGACGACGGGCCCTCTGATCGCGAAGAATTGGCCGAGGTGCTCTCACGCGCCGGCATCGGCAGCGGCATCTACTATCCGCGACTGGTCTTCGACTACGAGTGCTATCGAGACGATCCGCGCGTCGTTGGCGGAGATTTTCCCGTCGCCGCACGAACGGCACGGCAATGCCTTTCCCTGCCGGTACATCAGTATCTGACCGACTCCGACATCGACCGCATCATCGTCACGGTGAGGAGTGCGTGGGGTGAGTGACTCCCCGATCCGGGTCGGTCTCGTGGGAGCGGGCTCGATGGGCGGTCTCCACGCTCGCGTAGTCGCCGGTGGTCCCTCGACCGAACTGGCGTGGGTGGTCGATCCCGACCGTGCGACGGGGACGCACGTGGCGGAGAGGTTCGGATCCCGATGGATGACTGACATCGATCTCGAAACGGTCGACGCTGTGATCGTCGCTGCCCCGACGCAGTACCATCATGGCATCGCGGTGACAGTTCTCGATGCCGGCTTGCCGCTGCTCCTCGAGAAGCCGCTGGCCAACTCGATCGACGATTGCCGAAACATCGTTGCGCTCGCAAGGTACGGCGGTGCGGTGCTGATGTGTGGCCTCCTCGAACGTTTCAACCCTGCGGTTCGCACCGCAGCGGACATCTGTCGCAATCCGCTCCACGTGGCAACCAGGCGGCATTCTCCGTATGCGGAACGGATCCGCACGGGCGTCGCAGGTGATCTGCTGATTCACGACATCGACATGGTGCTGCGCCTCTTCGACGGTGAGCCGATTGGTATGGCATGTTCCTTCGGCTACTTCGAGCCCAGGAGCATGGTCGGGAGCGAGGACGTCGCAGACGCCACGATTCGATTCAGCGAAGGCCGGATCGCCTCGCTGTCCGTGTCTCGCATTGCGCAGGCCAAGGTCCGATCGCTCGTGGTCTCTGAACTCGACCGGACGATCGACGTCGACCTGCTGCGCCAGAGCATCACCGTCTACCGTGACGCGGGGTCGAGCGAGTTCCGCGACGACACGGGCTACACCCAACAGACCATCATCGACATTCCCGTGATCCGTCACCTGGGTGAGCCACTCCAACTCCAGCTGCAACACTTCGTCGATCTCATCCGTGGCGACGCTGACCCGCAAGCTGAGATCGATGGCCTGCTGGCCCCGCACGAGACATTGCACCGGCTGGCCCAGGAGGCGTCGTCCGACGTATGACTGAACCCGAACTGGACGTGCGAGGGCCCGGTGACGGCGACACGTCTCCACTCGGAAGGGCTCCGACGACTGATTCCGGTTCGGCGGCCCCGACAGGGCGCTTCGTTCCTCGGGTGCTTGCTGCGCGCGAGAGTCGGTTCGCCTGGCCGATCGTCTACGGGGGCGTATTCGTCGCCCAGGCGGCGATGCTCCTCGTCGCAGGGCGCAGTCAGTGGTATTTCTTCGATGAGTGGCGCTTGATCGTCGAACGAGTGGTCCAACCCGGAGACGTCACGATCTTCGAGCGGCTCTTTCGGCCCGATGGCGAACATGTGATCGCGTTGCCGCTTGCTCTCTTCATCGTGCTCGCCGAGGTCGGCGGGCTCGATTCCTACTGGCCGTTCGTCATCGCGAACGTGTTCGTCCGCCTGGCGACGCTCTGGGTTGCCGATGACATCGTCCGACGTTTCGGCGGTCGCCGAGTTGCCCGGTTCTTGGTCCTTGTGAGCATTGCGTTCTTCGGAGAGGGGTTCGAATCGCTCTTCGGGCAGAGCCTCATCTTTGCGGGCCTGACATTGCTCTTCTGCCTCTTGGCACTTCGTGAGGCCGTCCGTGACGATGTCTCCTCCTTGCGAAGCGGGGTGGTGGCGACCGGGTTTCTGATCGCTGCCGTCTTCTCGACGAGTTACGCCTTTCCAGTGGTTCTCGCGGTGGCGCTCTACTTTGCGCTGAGTCGGCGACCCGTGGCGGCGGGTGGTGCCCTCGTCGTGCCTCCGGCCGTGTTCTTGATCGTTCGAGCGCTCGCAGGCGGGTCGTACAGTGAGCAGCAGGAGATCTCGCCGCGCTTCCTCGGGCTGTACGTCGATTACGTGCAGGCGGGCCTGACTGCCGTGGGCGAGGGGGTCACTGGGCTGGTAGGCCTCGGGCTGACGTCGTTCGCAGCGATCGTCATCGCGAGCGTTCTGCTCGCCGATCGGTGGAGAACCACTGGTCTCGTTGCTGCGATCACGCTCGCCGTGGTCGCATTCTTCGGGCAGGCGTCTCTCTCGAGATCGTCTCTGGGCGCAGCGCAGGCGTCGTCCTCGCGATACGTCTTCTTCTGTGGGGTTCTCCTGTTCGTCATGCTGGGATCGGCGTGGGCCGCACGACGGGTGACGCCGAAGCTCGCGGTCGTCGCGGGAATCCTCTTCCTCGTCAGCTTCGGAAACAGTCTCGGCAGACTGGTGGACGGTCACGACTTCTTCATCTCGAAGATGGACGTGTCGCGCGACCGATTGAGTGTCGGCTTCGTGGCATACGACGACTGGCCGGATCTCGTCCCCGATCCCGATTGGGCGCCCGACCTTCGCTACGAGCGGCTCGACGGGGTGATTGCGTGGTCCGGAAGCCGAGATTTCCTCGAGCAGGGCCTTGCGTGCTTCGATTCGCGGACTCGCGAACTGCAGGCACTCGACGCCGAGGTCTCGTCGCTGCCGGACCGTGAGCTCGCGGCGTTGGTGCTCCTGCTCAACGAGCACTCGCTCGGCTACGGCGCGGCGGAGCTCTCCTTCGGCGAACTCGTACGGTTTGCCGGGGCGGGCGAGACGGGTAGCGGTGTGCTCAACCAGTTCACGGACGTCTACGCCTCACTTGGTTCCCGGTTCACGGACAGTCCTGCTGTTCCCGATCTCGCCAGGTGTGCTTAGGTCTGCTGCGCCTGGTCCTCTGCGGCGTCCAGCGCACCGGTGGGATCACCGGGGCGGTGATCGCGCAGAAACGGATCGGTGCTCAGGTAGCGCCCCCACAGTCGATCCAGCAGCGCCAACTCCGACTCGTCGACGACGGTACGTCGCGACTTGGACTCGAAGTGGAACAGCTCGGCATCCGGGGTCCAGATGATTCGGAACTGTGCCTGGATCAACTTGAAGCAGAAGTCGACGTCGTTGTAGTTGAGTGGAAAGTCCACGCTGAAGCCGCCGACGTCGAAGAACGTCGGTCTTCTGATCGCCATGCATGCGCCGGTCACACCCATGACTTCACGATTCAGGGCGAACGGCCATCCGGGACCTCCGGCGACCGACGGCGGGCGTCCTCGGCCGAAGTGGCTCGGGGGAGCGCTCTTGTGGCCCGCACTCTGTACGAGGTAGTTGTCGAAGAGCAACAGCGGTCCGACGAGCCCGACCGATTGATCCTCGAGGAAGCCGATCATCGACTCGACCCAATCCGGGCTGCGGACCTCCATGTCGTCGTTCATGAAGATGAGGATGTCGCCCGACGCCTTGAGTGCGCCCAGATTGCAGGTCTTCGAGAAGTTGAAGGGTTCGTCGTACTCGACGAACGTCACCTCACCACCGACCCGGCAGATTTCTGCGAGATCACCCTCTGACATCGACGCGTCGTACACGACGACGAACTCCAGGTCGGGGTAGGTGCTCAACGCTCTGACGCTGTCGATCATGTTGACCACGAACGAGATGTCGAGTCCCCAGATCCGACCGACGGTACCGATCGTCGGAACGATGATCGACACCTTCGGTGTGCGGGACAGGTGGCGTCTGACCCGGTGGTAGCCGTTTCCGGCATCGACGACGTCACCGTCGATTCCGCGCCGTACGAGTGCATCCGCGACCGCTCGTCGGCCCGCGTCGACAGCGTAGGGTTTGGCATCGAGGTCACCAGCGGTGGAGCCCTCGACGACTCTCCAATGGTAGAGCACCCTCGGGATGTGGACGACGGTTCGCGCCCGTTCGGTCGCTCGCAGGACCAGGTCGTAGTCTTGCGCTCCGTCGAAACCCGGGCGGAAGCCACCGACCTCGATGGCGAGGTCACGGCGGAACGCCGACATGTGGGAGCAGTAGTTCTGGCACAGCAACCGTTCGGGCGACCATGCGGGTTTGGGAAAGACGTCGAAGTACGTCCCGTCGACATCGACCTTGTCCTCGTCGGAGTACACGTAGTCGACGGTGCTGTCCAGCCAGAGTTCGTGATTGACGGCTGCGAGTGCGTCTTCGTGCAGAAGGTCGTCGTGGTCGAGGAGTATGACGAATTCGCCCGTCGCCATGGCGAGGGCGTCATCGGAGGCCCGCGCGATTCCGCCGTTCTCGGAACGCCGCTGTATCCGTATCCGTGGATCGAGTACCCGCAGTTGCTCGAGCGCGGAGATCGTCCACTCGGCTGTCGAACCGTCGTCGACGATGCACCATTCCCAGTGTTGATAGGTCTGGGCGAGCACGGATCGAACGCACTCGAGGAACGCCGACTCCGGTGGATCGAAGACGGGCGTCAGGATGCTGAAGGTTCGCGGCGTCACGAGAATGGTTTCCTCCTCGCAGAGCGGGCCATCCCGGCGGCGGTGACGGCGCTGCGTTTGGCGCGATGAGCCACCCCGAATCCCCGTGACTCGATGACGTCGATCCGCTCGCGGAGGCGGTGGTTCTCGTCCTTCAACGCTGCGATGATCCCGAGCGCCCCTTCGTAGGTCGCCCAGGCTTGCGCCACCTCGGCAGCGGACTTGTGCGCGTGGTCGATCGCTTGCAGGGCGGTCCGCCGAAGTTCATCCGCCGACAGGTTGTCGATCAGTCCGGCGATTCGCTTGCTGCGGTCGGAGTCGTCGATGGTCATGATGTGGCTCCCCTGGGTGCTGGCGTGCTGGAGGCGAGGAAGGTCGTGGTGGCGCGGGCGCTCACACCTCTTCCGGTAGGCGGCGGCTCATGCGATGGAAGATCGCCCAACCGATGAACAAGCTGGCGCAGGAGATGGCGACGAGTCCGAGCATGGTGCGCCAACCGGGGGCCCCTGCGTCGTAGAGGAGCCGTCGGTACACGTCGACGAAGCTGTTCATCGGGTTCAACTTCAAGATGCTGTTGATCCAGTCGGGAGCACGCTCGTCGAGCAACGATGGTGGATACACGATCGGTGTCGCGAAGAACCAGACTTGGATCAGGATCGCCCAGAGATAGCTCACGTCACGGAAGTAGACAGCCAGCACGCTGAGTGCCATTGCAAGTCCCGTCGCGAAGACGGCCAGGAGGATCGAGGTGACGACGACGAGCGGGAGCCAGGCAAGGAATGGACTGCCGGCGATCAGCATCACGATCAGTAGCAGCACCATCTCGATCGAGAACTGCACGCACGCGTGGAGCACGTTGGAGAACACCAGGACCTCGCGAGGAAACGCGACTCTACGGACCAGACCGGAGTTCGCCGAAATCGACCCCAGGCCGAGCGACGTGATGAGCCCGAAGAAGTTCCAGGGAAGCAGACCGCAGAGGAGGTACAGGGCGAAACTGTCCAGCCCGGAGGGTTCTCCGATCGGTGCCGTTGCCTCGAAGAGGGTGCCGAACACGAAACCGTAGATGAGGATCTGCGACAGTGGGTTGAGCATCGACCACGCCCACCCGAGGAACGAGCGCCGGTACTTGGTGCGAAGTTCTCGGAGCGTGAGATTCCACAACAGGTCGCGCGACCGGTAGACGTTGGTGACGACATGCATGAGCGCGGCGAGGTTATCGCCGCTGCGACCGTGGCAGTCGGCATGCCATCGGGCACACCGGCGCGAACGCAGGGTGGTTGGTTCTGTCTCGACCATCGGCAAGACTCGTTGCGCCATGACCACCGCCCTCGCCGTCAACGATCTCTGGAAGAGCTATCGGCTCTACCACGAGCGCAATCAGTACCTGAAGGCGGCGATCCTCAAGGGGCGGCGCGCCCGGTACGAGGAGTTCTGGGCGCTCAAGGGCATCGATTTCCAGGTGCCGACCGGTTCGACGTTCGGGGTGATCGGTTCGAACGGCTCCGGCAAGAGCACACTGCTCAAGACGATGGCCGGAATCCTCCAACCCGAGAAGGGTTCCGTGGAGATCGAGGGCCGGGTGTCGGCACTCCTCGAACTCGGCGCCGGGTTCCACCCCGAATTGAGCGGCCAAGAGAACGTCTACCTGAATGGGGCGATCCTCGGTCTGTCCAAGAAGCAGATCACGGAGCGTTTTGACGACATCGTCGAGTTTGCGGGGATCGCCGACTTCATCGACACCCCCGTGAAGAACTATTCGTCGGGTATGTTCGTTCGCCTCGGCTTCGCCGTTGCCGCCCACGTCGAACCTGACGTGCTGCTGATCGACGAGGTGCTGTCGGTGGGCGACGAGAGCTTCCAGCGTCGCTGTGCCGAGAAGATCGACGAGTTCCGCCGCGACGGCCGCACGATCGTGTTCGTCAGCCACGGCCTCGGGCAGGTCGAGCAGCTCTGCCAGGACGTCGCGTGGATCGAGAAGGGCGAGCTCCGCATGCTCGGCCCGGCCGCCCAGGTGATCTCTGCCTACCAGGGCGACAGCCACGAGGCCGAACGAGTCGAAGGTGAACAGGGGAGTCGTTGGGGTTCCGGCGAGGCGCAGATCGTCGGTGTGTCGCTGCTCGACGCTGACGGCAACAACGGCACACTGCTCACTACGCACGAGCCGGCCACCATCGGCGTCGACATCACCGCACACACTCCGTTGCAGGACACCGTCGTCGTCGTGCGCATCGACAGTCTCACCGGCGGCACGATCTGGGAGACCAGCACCCGGCGCAACGGTCGCACGATCGGACTGATCGACGGCCCCGCCAGCGTCAAGATTGCGATCCCGAGCCTGCCGCTGCTCGAAGGCGTCTACGATCTCACCATCGGCATCATGGACAGCACCGAGGTGCACCCGTACGACTTCTGGGAGCGCAGGATCCGCTTCGAGGTTCGCCAGTACAAGTCGTACGACAACGGTCTCGTGAGCATCCCCTCCGAATGGACCATCACCGGCGCGAGGGGTGTCGTCCAGAGCGGGTCGTGATCGCGTCGTGTCGGCAAGTTCTCCGGCCGCGATGAACGACGCTCCGTTCGTCTCGATCATCGTCGTCACCTTCGGCACGGGACCGATCGTGCTCGAGATGCTCGACGCCGTCGCTCGGCACACGCCGGTCGAGCACGAGGTCATTGTGGTCGACTGCATACCGCCGGATGCTGCGACTCGAACGTCGCGACTGCTCGCCGATCGATCCGACATCCGGCTGTTGGCCGTCGACGACAATCTCGGCTTCGCCGGCGGCAACGAGTACGGGGTCGAACACGCACTCGGCGACTACCTGTGCTTCCTCAATCCCGACGTCATCGTCGGACCGGGCTGGCTCGAACCGTTGATCGCCGCGCTCGACGATCCTGTGGTCGGGATCGCCGCTCCGGTCTTCCTGAACGAGGACGGTTCGTTGCAGGAGGCAGGACAGGTGATCTTCAGTGACACGTTCACTGCTCCGATCGGCGGTTCGGACTTCATGGCAGGCGACCAGTCGAACATCTTCAGCCGTGACGTCGACTACGCATCAGCTGCGTGTTGGGTCGTGCGCCGAACCGACCACGACGCGATCGGTGGCTTCGACCGCCACTACCACCCGGCCTACTTCGAAGACTCGGACTACGCGCTGCGCATGGAGGCGAACGGCAAACGGACGCGGCTCGTCGCCGACGTGCCGATCGTCCACCACCGCGGGAAGGGAAGCGGGACACGCGACTCGGCCGTGGGGCAGGTGACTCACGCCCGCTTCAGGCGTCGCTGGCAGGTACATCTCTCAGAACGGCCGGGTTGGCCGTCGACGACTGCTGATGCCATTGCCGCTCGCGACCGCCTCGTACGCACGACGACGACATTGGTGGCGTGGTCGGACGAAGCGAGCGCGTCGGACTTCCAGGCAGGGTTCGAGGACGCGTTGGAGCGGTCGCACGCCATGCCACGCGATCGGGTGACGCTGCTCACCGATGTCGAGCTGACAGCAGCAGACGCAGCTCGGGGCCGCGCCGCTGGACTCGAGGTGGTGCACGGGGGCGGGACGTCGCAGGAGCGACACGATGTCGAGGCATCGCGAACGGCGAACGCCGATGAGGTGGTCCGCATCGGATCCCCTCACAGGACGAGGTTCGGTGTGCGTGCGTTTGTCGCCGCCGCGATTGTGTTCGTGGCCGGTGTCGTCATTCGGTGGTTGCTGTTCGACACACCGGCAGCGGTGATCAACGCCGACGAGGCGTACACCCGAGTCGAGACCTTCGAGATTCTCCGCGGGCAGTTCCCGATCGCGCTCGGCGGCACGGTGTACACCTTCCCGGTCGAGGCCTACCTGTACACGCCGTTCACGTACCTCTTCAACGGGGCGAACGTCGTTCCGCTCAAGCTGCTGAGCACGCTGTCGTGGCTTGGTGCCGCCGTCACGCTCTACTTCATCGGCCGGCGGCTGGTCGGTGAACGTGCCGGCCTGATCGCCGCGGCGCTGTGCTGGATCACGCCCGGTGCGTTGATGGTGCTGTCGATCACCGCCTACCCCGCGTATGCGTCCGGAATGCTCGTCGCATCGCTCGCCTTCCTCGTGGCGACGATGATCATCGACACTCCGGCGCCAGGAGCGTCGAGGCGGATGCTGGTGCTCTTCGGTGTGCTCGCCGGGTTCGTCTTCTGGCTCCATCCGATGTTCCTCACCGTAGTGGTGCCGATGGGTGCCATCGTGCTCTGGACGGTGCGACGGCGTGTCGACGGGTGGCTGAGCGTGATCGGTGGCGGCATTCTCGGCTGCCTGCCGCTGCTGCTCTGGAACGCTGTCAACGGCTGGCCGTCGCTCGAGACCCCGGTACGGGTGCCCGGCACCTACACCGAGCGCCTCCGCACGTTCGCCGTCGACTTGTTCCCGCGCGCCTTCGGGCTGCGCGATTCCGGATTGAACTGGTACGACTCGTTCTGGGGGCCGGTGCTCTACATCGTCCTCTTGGCCACCATCGCATTCGGGCTCTGGACGATCGCCCGACGTTCGACCGCCCACGGGCGCATCGTGCTGTTCGTGGTGCTCGGGTCGGTGTTCTTCCTGATGGCGCTGCTGCGCAACTTGATCTACGCCAACGATGGCCGGTACGCGATGATCTCGCTCCCGTTCGTGCTGATCGCGCTCGCCGCAGGGATCGATCGGCTCGCCGGACGGCGACCGCCGTGGCGGGTGATCGGCGTGCTGACAGTGGTATGCGCGGTCTGGATCATGGGCTTCGTGCGACCGAACACGCAGCCGTTCCTCGACCAGCGAGGCGTCGATCCCAACGCCCAACTCGACGAGATCGTCGATCTGCTCGACGAGCGTGGGATCGACCGGATCTACGGGAGCTACTGGGCGGTGCTCCCGGTCGACTTCGCGGGTGACAACCGCATCGTCGGCGCCGTGTTCCCGTTCTGGCCGATCAGGTTCCCGGACCGCCAACGAGTCGTCGGCGCCACCCCGCACGAGGACGTCGCCGTGATCTACATGAACTACGACGAGGATCCGGCGTACCTGCTGATGCCCCCGGATCGTTACGAGCGCATCGTCATCGGCGACCGCGTCGTCTACCTGCCGCTCGCCACCGCCGACGACGCATCCGCCGCCGCGGCGCCGACCGGCTGAGCTGGCAGACTGGCCGCTCATGTGGAACGGACGCACCCTGGCGGTGGTACTGCCGACCTACAACGAGGCCGAGAGCATCGCCGAGTGCATCCGAGGGTTCGAGGCCCTGGGCATCGTCGACGACATCGTCGTGGTCGACAACAACGCGCATCCCGACACCGCCGCCGAGGTGGCCACCACGTCGGCCCGGGTGGTGCGCGAGGTCGTGCAGGGTTACGGCTCGGCCATCCAGCGCGGGATCGCCGAGACGCTCGACGCCGACATGGTCTGCGTGTGCGAACCCGACGGCACGTTCGACCCCGATGACATCCTGAAGCTCCTGCCGTTCACCGCCGACGTCGACGTGGTGTTCGGTTCGCGCACCGTGCGCATCTTCATCCTCAGCGGCGCGAACATGGGGCTGTTCCTGAAGTGGGGCAACTGGGCGGTGGCCAAGCTCACCGAACTGCTCTTCAACACCGTCTACCTGTCCGACGTCGGCTGCACCTACCGGGTGCTGACCCGCGACGCGATCGACCTGCTCCGACCCGAGTTCCGCTCGACCGGCTCCGCGTTCGGCTACGAGATGATGCTGCTCACCGTCGAGCAACGCCTGTCCATGGTGCAGGTGCCGGTGAAGTACCAGCCGCGGGTGGGGGAGAGTTCGGTCACCGGCGACAGGATGAAGGCGTTCTGGCTCGGCCTCGACATGATCAAGATGTGCGTTCGTCGCCGAGTTCTCGGCCGCTGAACAACCGAGCTCACGCCTCGGGCGTGGCGCGTCTCAGGGACGCAGGCACTCCCACGTGGCGAAGTGGTAGCAGGGCTCGAAGCCCATCAGGCGGGCCTGCGACTCGTCGGCGGCTGGCGTGAGTTCGTCGGCCCGCACGTGTTCGAGCAGGGTGTCGACGTGGAACCCGTCGCCGTGCGGATCCGGAGCTGACAGCTCACCACGAAGCACCTTGTCGTACTCGTCGGTGACGAGCACCGTCGTGGTGAAACCCGCCTTGCGGACCAGGTCGGTGAGATCCCAGCCGAAGTTCCAGAACACCGGCGTGTTGTCGGCATGGAACTCCGGCGTCGTCGGTGCGGCAGTCTTTCCGTAGACCAGCGGTACCTGGAGATACATGCGACCGCCGGGAGCGATCACGCGGAACAGTTCGGTCAGCGCCTTGTCGGTGTCGGGCACGTGCTCGAGTACGTGCGGCGTGAGCACGACGTCGACCGAGCCGTCGGGCAGGTCGATGTCCTGCAGGTCGAGTTGGATGTCGCCGCGGTGGGCGCTGAGGTCGAAGTCGCTCGTGCGGTACGAGAACCAGCGCTGCATGTAGTTGCGGTACTCCTCACCGAGGCGAGGACTGGTCTCGATCACGCGTGCCCCGCGCATGTCGCCCGACCGACTGGTGAAGCACCACAGCAGGAACCGGTCGCGTGCGATCGACCCGCACCGAGGGCAGTTGGCCGACTCGGTGTGGGCGGAGCCGAGGAACGCCGAGCCGGTCCAGCGGCACACGTTGCACCACCGATCCCGGAGTTCCCTCCCGGCCGGGTGCTTCCACACCGGCGCGGTCTCTTGCCACCAACTCTCGGGCGGGGCCGCCCACCCGACCTTGCGGGCCAGCGGGCGAGCGAGATCCTTCACACCGTCGGGAAGCATCGCAGCCACCTTCGTCCGGAGCGTTGACGGTGCGGCGGGGGTGTTGGATGACACGGCGGCCAGACTAGCGAGGACCAGCAGAGGCCGGCTCAGGCCCACGCCCTGAACACGGCTCGGCCGCTCGTGGGTGGCTTCGTCATGTCGAGCGGTACGCCGGCGAGGTCGGACACGAGATGCGGACTCCAGTTGGCGAGATGCTCGATGCGACTGAACCCGGCGTCGAGACACCACCCTTCGACGGCGGCGTAGTTGGGCCCGAAGTTGTTGCTGGGATCTCCGTTGAGGAACGCCCCCGGGTAGCAGGCGGCCGCTGGCCGGTCGATGTCGAGGAGATCGACGACGGTCTCGATCAGCGCGTACTCGCCCGTCACACGACGAATCGCGCGGAGGTACCCGAGCGGGTCGGGTGCGTGATAGAGCACGCCGTAGAACAGCACGATGTCGTACGAGCCGCCGATCGACTCCGGCGACAGGTCCTCGACCGAGATCGTCTGGTCGCGAACGGGCAATCCTGTGAACTCCCTGATCAGCTCGAAGTTCTCGCGCGCATCCGACTCGTGCCAGTCCCAGCTGAACTTGTCGGTGGCGAGCACGTCGGCGCCGCGCCGCGCCGCCTCGAATGCGAAGTATCCGTCGTACGTGCCCACGTCGAGCACTCGCTTGCCGTCGAGCGACTCCGGCAGCCCGAACAGGTTCGCCTTGCGGTCGGTCGGGTCGTATCCGGAGATGGTGACGTCGCCCTCGAAGGTGAACGTGTGGAACCACGTGCGCCCTTCGGCGCGTGCGAGGAGATCCTCGGCGCTGTGTCCGGGGGCGAGCTGGAACGGAATCACGGTCGGATTGTTCGGCGTGACCCACTGCGTGACGTCCCACACGGGTGGTGCGACGATCGGGGCGAACCCCTGTCGCGCCGCCGCTGCTGCCCGTTTCGTTCGGTTCACGAGGTCGGCGCCGAAGATTCGGGTGGGTCTCGGAACGCGCATTCGGCCGACTCTAGGCGATGCCTGGCGCTGCACCCGTGAGCGTCTGGGCGACCCCCGAGGCACGCACTACCATTGACCGGATGGCATCGTTCACGGGGTTGAAGGCTCGGATTCGCGGCGACCATCTCGCGGCACTGAGCGCCGAAGTCGCCGAGCTGCGTGAGGTGGTGCTCACCGTCAACCACGTCGTCACGCAGATCCAGGAGACCGTGAACCAGCTGAATCACGATGTGCATGCCGGAGCGGAGCAGGCCCTGCCGTTGTTCGTCGGCTACTCCGAACGGCTGCGCCTCGACGCCGACACGGCGATCGGTGCCACCCAGGTGATCGAGCGACAGCTCGCGCTTCTCGACGAACGGCTCGTTGCGACATCCGGATCTGACACCCCTTGAGCGCGTCGACGCTGCTGGTCGACGCTCGTCCGGTCGACCATCCGACGGCCCGCCAACGCGGGATCGGTCGCTACGTCACCGGCTTGCTCACCGGGCTGCGGGACACCGGTGCCCCCGTCGTGGCGCTGTACGGCAGCGACACCGAAGCCGACGTGCTGGTCGCCACCGTGCCAGGGCTGACGCTGCGACGCTGGAGTCCGCAGGTCGTGCGCGATCACGCCGTCGACGGCACCTGGTACGTGGCCACCCAGCTGATGCTGCACCCGATCCCGCTCGATCCGATCCCGCGCTGCATCACCGACGCCCGCCTGCCGGTCGCGGCGGTCATGTACGACGTGATCCCATTCCGGTATCCAGACGTGTACCTCGCGGAACCGAACGCCCGTCTTCAGGCAGGGCTGCGTGCCCCGCTGGCGCGCACGGTCGATGCGATGCTGGCGATCTCCGACTTCGCTGCGACCACGGCCGCCCACGAGCTCGCCTTTCCGATCGAACGGATCGGGATGATCGGCGCCGGCGTCGATGCCAAGTTCACCCCGCCTGACGTCGACCCTCGCAGTGGTTGTCGGCGGGTCTTGCCCGAGTCGGTCGGGCGCTACGTCGTGACCGTCGCCGGTGGTGACGACCACAAGAACACAGCGTGCCTCGTGCAGGCCTGGGCCGAGGTGGCACGAGTGCTCGGCGACTCACATCACCTCGTGATCGCCGGAGGGCACACTCCAGCGCTGCTGCGCCGGTGGCAGGGCTGGGCAGACGAGGCGGGGGTTGCCGATCACGTCGTGTTCACCGGGCGTCTCGACGACGACGAACTCGTGGCGGTGCTGCAGGCCGCCGAACTGGCCGTGACTCCGTCGCTCGAAGAGGGCTTCGGACTCCCGGTGCTCGAGGCGGCGGCATGCGGCACTGCGGCGATCACATCGAATGTGTCCTCGCTTCCCGAGGTGCTCGACGAACCTGCAGCCTGCTTCGACCCGCACGATCCGAGAGCGATGGCCGCAGCGATCGTCACCGCACTGACCGACGAGCGGCACCGCTCGGTGCTGCTCGCCGCCGGTCGGCG
>JBGTIA010000721.1:0-2537 GCA_041745835.1 Ilumatobacteraceae bacterium
GCAGCCACGGTCCGGCTCGGCGGATGGCGATGGGTCGCAGCCGGCGCGTGCACGCTCGTCGTCACGGTCGCGCTCGTGATCCCGCTCGGCGTGATCGGGTACTGGCTGTGGCGGGGCACCCGAGTCGGCGAGTCGTGGTTCCCGGTGTGGTCGCTCGTGGCAAACAGTCTGTGGGCATCGGCTCTCGGGGCGGTGTTGACCGTTGCCTGCGCGTGGCCGGTCGCGATGCTCGCGGTGCGCTCGCCGGGCCGGTCGTCGCGCCTCATCGAGCGGCTCTCGTGGTCCGGCTATGCACTGCCCGGCATCGTGGTGGCGCTCGCGCTGGTCTTCTTCGGGGCGAAGTACGTGCCGTGGGCGTACCAGACGATGACGATGCTGGTGTTCGCCTACATGGTGCTGTTCCTGCCCCAGGCGATCGGCGCGATCCGGGCGTCGCTGCTCCAGGTGACGCCCTCGGTCGAGGAGGCCTCACACCTGCTCGGTTCGGGGTCGTTCGCCACGTTCCGGCGCGTGATCCTGCCACTGACACGACCTGGCGTCACCGCCGGAGCCGCACTGGTGTTCCTCACCTGCATGAAGGAACTGCCGGCAACCTTGCTGCTCGCGCCAACCGAGTACAGCACCCTCGCCACGCGTGTCTGGACCGCTTCGAACGAGGCATTCCTGGCGAGGGCAGCGGCGCCGGCACTCGCGTTGGTGGCACTCTCATCGCTGCCGATGCTCATCCTCGTCCGACGCGAGAATCGCTCCCTTGACGCAGTCGCCGGGGCGGTTGCAGATCAGCCCAGCGGGAACGCCGGCGCCGACACTGCCGCCGAATTCACCCTGACGCGCTGACCGCGCCGATACGGCGGGGCGCCGGGCCCACGGCTTCGCAACGTGGTCCCGTCGTCGAGCTCGACGACGCTGACGTGATCGTGTCCGTAGTATTCGACCAGCTGCACGGTCGCTGCACCGGTGCCGTTCATGGATCCGGTCGACTCGAGGTCGGTGAGGACGACCTGTTCGGGTCGTACGAGCACGTCGACCGAGCCCGTGTGCGTCGACTGCAACAACAGTGGTCCGATGGCCGAGGTCGCATGATCTCCCGATGCCTCGGCGCGGATGAGATTGGCCTCGCCGACGAAACTGGCGACCCAACGAGACGTCGGGTTCGCGTAGATCTCCGCGGGTGGTTCGTGCTGCTCGATGCGACCGTCGTGCATGACGGCAACCCGGTCGCCGAGCACGAACGCCTCCTCCTGATCGTGCGTCACGAACACGGTCGTCACGCCCAACTCGGCGAGGAGGCGGTGCACCTCGCCACGCACCTGCACCCGAAGCAAGGTGTCGAGGTTCGAGAACGGCTCGTCGAGCAGGAGCGCCGTGGGCTGCGGGGCGAGGGCGCGCGCCAGCGCCACGCGCTGCTGCTGTCCACCCGAGAGCGTCGCCGGCAGGCGGTCACCGAGCCCTCCGAGGCCGACGAGATCGAGCGACTCGGCGATGCGATCGCCACGACGTTCCTCGCGCGACAGGCCGTAGCCGACGTTCTGGGCGACGGTGAGATGCGGGAAGAGCGCCCAGTCCTGGAAGACCATCCCGATCCGGCGCTGCTCGGGGCGCACGTGGACCGACGGCGCACTGACCTCGAGTCCTGCGATGGTGATCGATCCGCCATCGAGCCGTTCGAGGCCGGCGATCGATCGCAGCAGGGTGGTCTTGCCGCACCCGCTCGGGCCGAGCAGTGCAACGATCTCGCCGGGCGCGACGTCGATCGACACCTGCTTGAGCACCTCGACCCCACCGAACCGCTTGACCGCGGCGACGACGTCGATTCCTCCCTGCTGGACCACGGCCTCAGGCTATCGGCGCCTCGACCGGCCAATCCGACGTCACGTCCCGCGCCCCACCCCGAACCCCGCGAGCGATGAGCGAACCGCCCGAATCCCGTTCCTTCGCTCATCGCTGCGCGTGTTGCCGCCCCACCGATGAGCGAACCGCCCGGATGCCGTCCTTTCGCTCATCGCCTACGGACGTAACGCGAGCTCAGATCAGGTTGAGTTCGGCGACGGCGTCTCGTTCGCTGACGAGTTCGTCCGCAGTCGCATCGATCATGGTGCGACTGAAGTCGTCGATCTCGAGGCCTTGCACGATCTCGTAGGCGCCGTCCTTGCACACGCACGGGAACGACGAGATGATGCCCTCGGGCACGCCGTAGCTGCCGTCGCTGACCACCGACATCGACACCCAGTCGCCTTCCGGGGTCCCGAGCGTCCAGTCACGGACGTGGTCAACGGCCGCCGACGCGGCCGACGCCGCCGACGAGGCGCCGCGCGCTTCGATGATCGCGGCGCCGCGCTTGGCGACCCTGGGGATGAACTCGTCGGCGATCCAGGCCTCGTCGTCGACCGCGTCCCAGGCCGATTGACCGCGGACCTTGGCGTTGACCAGGTCCGGGTACTGGGTGGTCGAGTGGTTGCCCCAGATAGTCATATTGGTGACCTCGCCGAGGGGCGCGCCGAGCTTGTTCGCGAGTTGGGCGATCGCGCGGTTGTGAT
>JBGTIA010000722.1:0-8052 GCA_041745835.1 Ilumatobacteraceae bacterium
CCAGCGCCAGATCGCGCCGCAGGCGAGGCCGAGGCGGTGTCGGCTGGCGAATCCGGCGAGGTCGGTCTGGTAGATCGCGACGGTCGGAATGCCGAGGCGTCGGGCTGCCAGAGCGGCCGCTGCACCGAGGACCGCCGGCGCAGCGAGATGGACGACGTCGGGTCGCAACTTGCGCAGCAGTGCCGCCATCCGCGCCGTTGGCAGACCGACGCGCAGATCGCCGTAGCGGGGAAGGTCGAAGGATCGCACCCGGACGATCTGGATGCCGTCGACCTCACCGACGCCGGGACCCGGAGCGATCACGATGCAGCGGTGTCCGACGCGGGTGAGTTCCTCGGCGATGCGGACCACGGAGTTGGTCACCCCGTTCACCGCAGGGAGGAACGACTCGGCGACGATGACGACCGTCAGACGGGCGCCCGGGCCAGGGTCAGCGCCGAGATGTCTGCGTCGGGACTCACGTCCGGGACGGTCCAGGGGCAGGACGGAGGTTCGTGCCACGTGAACCCACCCAACACCATCGATCTGAACTACAGCGGTGTGATTTGCTGACTGGAGGTGGACATCGGTTGAACTCTCGGCAAACGATCGATCTCACGGGGGCCCGAACGCGAAGAAACCCCCTGCTGGGCAGGGGGTTCCGGAGCGGACGACCGGGATCGAACCGGCGACCTCAACCTTGGCAAGGTTGCGCTCTACCAACTGAGCCACGTCCGCGTGTGGAGCGACAATCTAGCAGTCACCCGCGTGGATCGGACAACGCCTCGTCGTCCGTGTTCTCCGCCTGCTCGGGCTCGATGTCGAACGCATCTGCCCTCGAATCGATCGGTGTCGGGTCGCGCTGCTCGGCGACGATGCCCGGCCCGAGGTCACTGAACGACGACACCGGATGAGCAGCTCCGAAGTCGGCATCGACCGGCGGCGGCATCGGCTCGGGCGTGAGCGGCACGGCGCCATCGGGACGCACCTCGTCGAGCATGCGGCGCTGCGTCGACGGGTCACGCTTCCTCCAATCGCCATCCCCCATTCGCTCGAGCGGCGCCAGCACCTCGAGATCCGGACGCGTCTGGCGCATGATCCACACGCCGAGCAACGCCATGGCGACGCCGACGACGACCAGACCGATCACCATGGCGTACACGACGCGACTGGACCTGGGGTCGCTCGCTCCGACGAGTGCGGCGGCAGCCGGCACCGCGGCAGCATGACGAGAGACGACGTGATGGGAGGTGACACGGGACACGGCACCGTGATTGTGCCAGTTCGAGCGGCCATCGACACGGATCAACGCTGGTGCAGCGGACACCGGATCGTCGTGCGACCGCCGATGGTGAGGCGTTCCAGCGGGGCTCCGTCACGCTCACAGGGTGGGCACGACGCCCGGACCGCCGGGCTCAGAACGCCCGTCGTGCTGCCGCCGCGCGCCAGCATCATCGGTAGTCGTCGACGGATGACTTCGGCGAGCCGCTCCACCTCCGGCATCGCCAGCGAATCGACAGTTCGGCGGGGGTCGAGGTCTGCCCACCACAGCATCTCGTCGACACAGAGATTGCCGAGACCGGCCACCACGTGCTGGTCGAGCAGGACCGACTTCAGCACCCCACGCCGGCCGGTCAGCGCTCCAGCGAGGCGTCGCGGGGTCACCGTCGCGAAATCCACGCCCAGCCGATCCAGGTCGGGATCGAGCGAGACGTGCCCGAGGCGTCGAGGATCGTTGAACCGCAGCGCCGCCGGCGCGGACCGACCGCCGGGTGAGGTGAACACCAGCAGCCGATCCCACGCAGGATCGTCGCGATGCGAGGCGTAGGCGAGGCGCTCGATCGGCGCGACGTCGTCGACGACGAGTCGGCCGGTCATGCCGAAGTGGAGCCCGATCGTGGCCCGGTCGGTGTCGAGCAACACGACCTTGCCTCTCCGCCGCACGTCCTCCAACGTGGCGCCGGTGATCACCGCGACGAGGCCGTCGTCGACCACTCGGTCGTCGGCGACGACGTCCACGATGGTCCGCCCCACGAGCGGCTCGCACGCACGACGCCAGATCTCGGCTTCCAGTCCCTCCGGCACGGTCCGCTCGAGCGTCAGCCAAGCATCAGGTGGTCGACGAGACCGACTTCGCCGCCGTACCGAGAAAGCGCTCCAACGGCCCGGCCAGTTGATCGCTGTTGATCAGGAAGGCGTCGTGACCGTGCGGTGAATCGATCTCGACGTACTCACTCGGCACGCCGTTGGCCGCCACGGCGTCGTGCAACTGTTGCTGCTGGTAGGCCGGGTAGAGCATGTCGCTCCAGATTCCCACCGCCATCGTGGGCGCTGCTACCCGCAGCATCGCCCGGTCGAGCGACCCACGTCCACGAGCGATGTCGTGGAGGTCCATGGCCTTGCCGATCGCCAGGTAGCTGTTCGTGTCGAACCGGCGCGCCAGCTTCGCGCCATGGTGTTCGAGGTATCGCTCGACCTCGAATCGTTGCCACATCCCCAACGTGTCGCCCACGGTGGCCTGGTCGGCGAGCTCGCGGCCGAACCGGTCGGTGAACACGTTGTCGCTGCGGAACGTGACCTGCGCGACCATGCGGGCGATCTCCAGACCTTCCGCCGGGCCGTCGCCAGGTTCGGAGTCGTAGTAGTCGCCGCTTCGCCACTTGGGGTCGAGGCGGATCGCTCGTCGACCGATCGCCCCCCAGGCGATCTGCTGAGCGGTCGCCTGCATGCAGGTGGCGACGGCGACGAGCGATCCCACGCGACGCGGATACATCACCGCCCATTCGAGCGCCTGCATCCCACCCATCGAGCCGCCGATCACCGAGAGCCAGCGAGTGACGCCGAGGTGTTGGCCGAGTTGGGCCTGGGAGCGCACCATGTCGCGGATCGTGATCACCGGGAAGCGCGATCCGTACGGCTCGCCATCGAGCGGATGTGGCGAGGCCGGTCCGGTCGACCCCTGACATCCGCCGAGCACGTTCGCGCACACGACGAAGTACTTGTCGGTGTCGATCGGCTTGCCCGGCCCGACGGTGTCGTCCCACCAGCCAGGTGTGGCGTGGCCCCGACCGGCCGGGCCGGCGGCGTGGCTGTCACCGGTCCAGGCGTGGCACAGCAGGACGGCGTTCGATCCATCGGCGTCGAGCCGTCCCCACGTCTCGTAGGCCACGACGACGTCCGACAACGCGACACCGCAGTCGAGCGCAAAACGCCGGTCGGTCGCGAAGGTGAAGAACCGGCGATGGCCCGGCTCGTCGCCCGGCCGCCAGGCGCCGGTCACCGGGAGCAGGTCGGGCGGGGCCATACAGGCTTCACACGGTACCGATCACCGGCTGGGCGAGCGCCATACGTTGTTCGTAGCCGACCTCGTACGGCAGGAATCCGTTGCGATCAGGGAACAGCAACTGCACCATCTCGAAGGGTTGGCCTGCATACCAGTTGGTGGCTGCTGCGAAGTAGGGCCCCCATCGTTCGAGTTCGATCGGCGCGAAACGGCAACGCAGGTCGTTGTCGAGCAACCCCACGAGTTCGACGCCGACCGGGATCTCGGTGCCACCCCGACAGGCGTCGGCAACGAGTTCGAGGAGCCCTTTCGCCGCGGCCGGGGTGAGGCCGAAGACTGCGACCTCGGCAAAACCCACGCCTGCCGTCAGCCCGATCGTGTAGGCGTAGCCCGGCCTGGGCGGCACGCTCTCGGCATCCGGTGCGACGGCTTCGATCGCCCAGCCAGTCGTCTCGATCATGAAGTCGATCTTGTCCCGATCGCTCATCGCCTCGAAGCGTTCGGCCAGGTGATCCTCGGGATGATCCTTCACGCGATCCGACCGTAGCGCCTGAGCGGTTGCCGCATCCTCGGTTCAGGGAGGGGTTCCCCGCCGCCCAGGTCTTGCGGAACCTACCTAGGTTCCCGGAGACCTGGGCGGGGGGAACTCACGGGAGGTTGTCGATGTCGAACGGTTCGAGGTCGTCGGCGGGCTCGAATCCGAGCACCCGTCCGTGGAAGTACAGGTCGGACTCGAACCAACGAACGATCGAGTCCGCAGCACGGAAGCCATGCCCTTCGCCCTGGAACGTCAGATAGGCCACCGGGAGACCCTGCGTGCGCAGCGCCTCGACGATGCGCTCCGAGTGCGCTGGCGGCACGACCGTGTCGTCGGTGCCCTGCAGGACGAGCAGCGGAGCGGACAGGCGCTCGGGGAAGTTGATGGGCGAACGTCGGGCGTACTCGTCAACGGCCTCGGGCCAGGGGCCGATGAGCCCGAAGGTGTACTGCGACTCGAACTTGTGATCGTCGGTGATCAGCGCCGACATGTCCGTGACGCCGAACAGGTTGGTGCCCGCAGCGAACAGGTCGTGGTTCGCGATCGCCAGGAGCACGAGTGTGCCGCCCGAACTCCCGCCTTCGATCACCAGTCGGTCGGCATCGACGTCACCGCGCGCTGCGAGGTATCGGGCAGCGGCGACCGCGTCGTCGACGTCGAGGACGCACCAGTTCCCGAGCAGCTTGCGGCGGTAGGAGCGCCCGTAGCGGGTGCTGCCGCGGTAGTCGACGTCGACGACGGCAAACCCACGGCTCGTCCAGAACCGGTGGCCACGCCCTGGCACCAGTCTGCGCTGCGCTGACCCGGTCGGCCCGCCGTGGACGAACACCATCAACGGCGGCAGTTCACCCTGCGGGAGCTCGGCGGCAGGGTTGGCGGGCGCGTAGTACAACCCGTGCGCCACGTCGTCGCCGCTCGTGGGGAACGTCACCAACTCTGGTTCGGGGAGGAACGCCGCGTCGAACCCGAGCTCGTGCCCGGGCCGCAGGATCTCGACGTTGCCGTCTCGAAGGCGCACCACCTCGTTCGCCATGGTGTACGAACTCGCGACGAAGCTGAACGAATCGCCTGCTCGTCGCAGCGACCCGATCTGCGTGTACGGCAAGTCGACGTCGACACTCAGCCGATCACCGTCGCAATCGCCGATCACGTTGGCGCCCTCGGCGTGGCCGGCACCGCCGAACACCCAGTGCGGCTCGACGATCTCGAAGGGCCCGAGCGCCTCGGGCACCAGGTCTCCGGTGGAGCGGTTGACCCGGTACAGGTTCCACCATTCGTCACGGTCGGTGACGACGACGAGCGTGCCGTCACTCCACCAGAGGGGTTCCTGCAGTGCCTCGTTGCCGTTGCCGACGAGCTTGCGAGCGTTGGTCACCGACACTCCGTCGAGATCGGCGATCCAGAGTTCGGTCGCGTCCCACGGCATGTTCGGGTGCATCCACTGAATCCAAACGATCGAGCGTCCGTCGGGCGAGAGGCGCGGTGACGCATAGAAGTCCGCACCCGATGCGACGACCTCGGTGCGCATCGACCCGTCGGTCGCCACGGCAATGATTTCGTTGACGGGCTCGCCCTCGCCGTGGCGTTCGTGCACGCAGACGAACCAGTCACCGTCGAGTGTCGGTCGGCCGTCGGTGTAGCGCAGACCACGAGGCATGTCCGGTTCCCTCGTCAGCAGCACCGGCTCGCCACCCGATTCGGTCCGCCGGAGCCGTTGGTCGGCGAACTCGACGTAGTAGGCGACACCACCGGCGACCCACCACGCCCCGCCGCCGTACTCGTGCACGCTGGTGCGCACATTGACCTCCGGCGGCGTGACGTCCTCCGTCGAACCGTCGCGCCAGCGAACCAGCGTGGTGCGCCCGGCGTTGTCCGGCCGCGACTCCGCCCACCAGACGTCGTCGCCGTCGGGGATCACCTCGCTGATCGACACCGATCCGGCAACCAGCGAGCGAGCGGAGATCGGGGACGGCCAGGTACCGGCTGGGAGCGTCGTCGCAGAGGTCATCGAGCCAGTGTCGCACGGCCGGTTACGCCGGTGCCTGGCACCGGCGTAACCGGGTCAGATCAGGCTGAACGAATCGAGGTCGAGGGCCTGGCGGAGGTGGCGCTGGGCCATCGCACCGAACATCGCCTCGCTGCGGTCGTTGAGGGTGACGATCTGCGACGCCATCGCCGCCACGGTCAGGCCGGCGAACGTGTCACGCCGGTACTGCTCCCAGACCCACGCCTCGTCCAACGTGATGTCGTAGGCGGCGAGCGCCTCGAGGTACACACCCACCAACTCGCGTTCGTGGACCCGACGATCGGGCGGGAGGAGGCCGGCACCGATGAAGTACGACAGGTCGGTGATCGGGCTGCCATGGGCCGGCGTCTGCCAGTCGACGACGGTCACCGGCGGGCCGCCCTGCGCTGTTGCGAACAGCATGTTGTCGAGTCGGTAGTCGCCGTGCGTGATCGCCTTCGGACCGGTTCGGCCGCCTCGCCACACCGGGATCACCGCACCGAATCGTTCCGCCAGTTCGAACTCCTCGGCGCTCAGATGCGACCGATATGTCGCCGCAAAGCCGGGAAACAGCATCTGCCACATCATCGCCAGGCCGCTGCCCGCATCGGCGTCGTCGCCCGTGTCGTGTTCGATCCAGTCGAGCTCGTACAGCGTCGGATCGTCCCAGCGGGGTCCGTGCAACTTGGCGAGCTCGCGCACGGCATCGCGCGCCTGGTCGAGGCTGCAGCCGGTGAGCTGATCGCCCTGGGTCGCCGGTGCCATGTCCTCGAGCACGAGCACGAACGCGTTCGTCGCCGCCGTCCAGTCGCCGTGGAAGCATGCCGGCGCGCGCATGTCGACAGTGGCGGCGAGTTCGGTGTAGAAGCGGGTCTCGCGTTCGTAGTGCCGAAGCATTGCGGCGGTGGCCAGGCTCGTCTCGTCGGTGGCGGGCAGTTTCACGACGACCGAGCGAGGCAGGTGGCCATCGGCGTCGGGCATCGCGATCCGCACATTGACGCCGATGTGACCGTCTCCGATGCGCTGCGACGTCACCGGTCCTGCGTCGCCGCCGAGCACCGACGACAGCCATTCGGAGGTGACATCTTCTGCACGCATGGCGCGGCACGGTAGTGCTCGACGACCGCTACCGTCGTGCCCGAGATGTACGGGTCTCGCTTCTCCTTTCTGCTGCGTCCGAAGTGGATCGCCTTCCACGTGCTCGTGTTCGGATCCGTCGCGTTGATGATCTGGCTGGCGTTCTGGCAGCTCGATCGTCTCGACGAACGCAGGGCGTTCAACGACCGGGTCACCGAACAGATCGAACAGTCGCCGGCGCAACTCGACGAGCTGCTCGACGAGTCGCTGTCAGGGTCGCTGTCAGGGGCCGGCGACCCCGAGGCGATCGAATGGCGCCAGGCTCTCGTGTCCGGTCGGTACCTCCCGGAGCAGGTCGTCTGGTTCAACCGGTCCCAGGATGGCCTGGCAGGCGACAATGTGCTGACTGCGCTCGTCACCGACGACGGCACCACCGTGGTCGTCAACCGGGGATTCGTGCCGCTGGGCGTCGACGTTCCGGCTCCGCCGACGGGCGATGTCCAGATCCTCACTCGGGTGCGTCTGCCTCAGGAGCGCCAGCGTGGCGAGTTGACCGATGCCACCGACTCTGACGCGCCCGTCACCGAGGTCCGACGCGTCGACCTGGGGCAGCTCTCCGCGCAGCTTCCCGGCGAGGTGGCTCCGGTGTATCTCGACCTGATCGACTCGATCCCTGCCGTCGAGCTCAGCGACCCGGTGCCGGTCCCGGCACCGACGCTCGACGAGGGCCCGCACCTGTCCTACACGGCGCAGTGGTTCATCTTCGCAGTGTGCGTGTTGATCGGTTGGGTGCTCGCCGTTCGGCGTTCGATTCGTACGCACCGACGCAACGCACTCACGGCCGAAGCAGACGGGCCAGCGCTGCCGGGTTCCGACCGGCCAGATGACGTCGAAGCTGCCAGCTCGACGACCGGAACAGGCGCGCCATCACGGCACTGACCGCTCGCGGTGGCGCATCCACCCGGAGGTAGGCGGTCCAGTCCTCGATCGGCAGATCGAAGAAGGCGTCGAAGAACGCCCGCACGTCGTCGTCATCGAGGTCGAGGAGCACCTCGAGTCCGTAGTCGTGCAGGATGCGCGTGCGCCGCATGGCGGCCGGCCACACCGCATCTGCGATCGGACCCGGTTCGGCGACGCCACTGCTCGATGCCAACGCCTCGGTGATCGCCG
>JBGTIA010000723.1:0-4020 GCA_041745835.1 Ilumatobacteraceae bacterium
ACGGCGTTCCTCGGCGAACTGCTCGGCGGCACCGTCGCCGGCGAGACGATTGAACAGCGACTTGGCACCTCGTACCGCGCCCGGGCTCATTCCCGCGATCTCCCGCGCCATCGCCATCGCATCGTCCTTCGGCGTGTCACTGAGCTTGGTCACGAGACCCATCTCGGCCGCTTCGGCACCGGAGAAGACGCGCGCGGTGAAGGTGAGTTCCTTGGCGATGTCGGGGCGCACCAGCTTCGACAGGATGAAGGTGCCGGTCATGTCGGGGACCAGGCCCCAGTACACCTCTCGAACGGACATCTTGGTGTCCGGATGCACGATGCGGATGTCGGCGCCGAGCGCGATCTGCAGGCCGCCGCCGAGCGCATGGCCGTGCACGGCAGCGATCACCGGCACCTCGAGCTCCTGCCAGACCCAGCACACCAGCTGGCCGAGGTGGGTGATCCGGCCGTCCTTCATCTGGCCCGGGTTGCCGGCCGAGCGCGTGGCTGCGCTCGACGCGTCGTCGCCGGCCATCGCCTGGAACGACGAGAAGTCGAGCCCGGCGCAGAACGAGGCGCCGTCACCGGACAGCACGACCGCACGGAGGCCGGCCTGCGACTTCAGTTGCTCACCGGCCTCGGCAATCGCCGTGAACATGGCGTTGTCGAGGGCGTTGCGCTTGTCGGCGCGGTTGAACACGACGTCGGCGACGCCGTCGGTGATGGTGATGAGCACGCGATCGGACATGGGCGCGAGTCTCGCATCCGGCCAGCATCGTCGACGAACGGACCGCCGTGCCACACCCGCTCGATGCCGCTCCGATGCGCTTTACTGCGGAACCCGCCCACGGATTGCGACACGTATTCCGCACTGAAGCGTCAGGCGAGCCGACCGCCGGCCGTCACCGCTTCCGAGCGATGAGCGATCGATCGATTTCGGCGACGGTGCGAACACCCGTCAGCGCCATCGTGCGCTCCATCCCGTCGCGCATGAAGTCGAGCAGTCGATCGACACCGCGCTCTCCTGCCGCCCCCAGCGCATACAGGTACGGACGACCCATCGAGACGGCGTCAGCGCCGAGTGCGAGCGCCTTGACGATGTCGCTGCCGCGGCGGACACCACCGTCACAGATGATCGTCGGGCCATCTCCCACCTCGTCGCGCACCGGCTCGACCAGCCCGATGGGCGCAGGGGCGTCATCGAGCTGGCGGCCGCCGTGGTTCGACAGGCCGATTCCGTCGACGCCCATCGCCACGGCCTGCTTGGCGTCGGCGACCGTCTGAATGCCCTTGAGCACGATCGGCCCGTCCCACGCGCCGCGCAGCCAGTCGACGTCGTTCCACGACAACGCCGGGTCGAACTGGCGGGCCATGTGCTCGGACAGCGTCACTGCGGTACTGCCGTCCTCGTCGCTGAGCCCGACCACATTGGCGAACGTGATCGGTTCATTGCGGATGAAATCCCACGTCCAGCCCGGGTGGATCGCGCCGTCGACGATCGTGCTCGGTCCGACCTTCGGCGGCAGCGTCATCCCCCGTCGCACGTCGCGCTCGCGACGCCCGAGGACGGCGGTGTCGACGGTGAGCCACACCGCGGTGTAGCCGGCTGCCTTCGAACGGTCGAGGAGTTCCGTGACCAGCCCTCGATCGCGCCAGGTGTACACCTGGAACCACTTGTCGCTGGTGCTGACCGCCGCAACCTCCTCGATCGAGCGGGTCCCCATCGTCGACAACGACCACGGGATGCCGGCGCGAGCTGCGGCGCGCGCCACGGCCAGCTCTCCCTGCGAGTGGGCGATCCTCGTGAAGCCCGTTGGAGCGAGGATCAACGGCATCGACGCAGCGCGTCCCAGGATCGTGGTCGAGGTGTCGACACGACTCACGTCGCGCAGGATGCGCGGCTGGAACTCGTAGTCGCCGAACGCCGCCACGTTGCGGGCGAGCGAGCGCTCGTCCTCGGCCCCGCCATCGATGTAGTCGAAGACGCCACGAGGCAGCCGGCGGCGGGCGATGCGGCGCATGTCGTCGACCGACACGCACTGTTCGAGACGTCGCTGCATCGGGCTCAAGGTCGGCATCTTCAGCCGGACGACCGATCGGAACGTGTCGACGAGCTGCATCTCGCCAGCGTACGCGTCGTTCAGTCGACGATCCGCAAGCCGCTCGGGGTCATCGAGGGCTCAGCCTGGGGCAGGTCGACGACGAACTCGGTGCGGTGCGCCGGGAACAGGTGCTCGCTGAGCAGCACCGCTCGCCCGTCGACCGCAGTGGTGATCCGCTGACAGCGCAACACCGGTGACCCAGCAGGGACGCCGAGCAGCCGGGCGTCAGCCTCCTCGACGAGGTCGGCACCGATGGTCTGCGTGGCGCCGCGCAACTCCACATCGAGGAGTTCGTAGAACGGCCGGCGTTCGACATCGCGACGCGAGAGATGCGCTCCCAGCTCCGCTGGACACCAGACGGTCACGACGGCGAACGGCTCGCCGTCGGCGAGGTTGACCCGCTTGACCCGCAGGACCTGGTCGACGCCGAGCACACGCGCCACTCGTTCCGGTGCCGACTCGTACGCAAACTCCTCGATCTTTCGTTCGGACAACTTGCCGACGCCCTCGACGTGCGACTCGATCGTCGCCAACGACTCCAGGCTCTGCGGCACGGGATCGGTGGCGACGAACCACCCGAACCCCTGGCGGGCAGCGATCAAACCGTCTTCTCGCACGAGTTCCAGGGCACGTCGGATCGTCACGCGCGAGGCGCCGAACTCCGCCGACATGTCGGACTCGGACGGGAGGACGGAGCCAGCCGGAGACTCGAGTGCGCGTCGACGCAACTCGTCGGCGATTTCCTGGTATCGGATGTGTCGCATGTGTCTCCCGACGGCCGGTTGCGGTCGATGTCCGACTGGCTGCCCCACTGGCTGCGTGACTGGTTGCGCGACCGGCAACTTGTATTATAGTTGTCTACATGACCGATGCGAGCCACCAGGCCAACCAGGTTCCGGCCAACCAGGACCCGACCACGAACGGCGCCACCACCCCCATCGAACTCGTCGAGGCCGTGTATGCCAGCCTCACCGAACGTGTCGCCGCCGGCCGGGAGCGACTCGGCCGACCGCTGACACTCACCGAGAAGATCCTGATCAACCATCTCGCAGCAGCGGATGCCGATATCGAGCGCGGCGCCACCTACAACGACTTCCATCCCGATCGCGTCGCCATGCAGGACGCCACCGCGCAGATGGCACTACTGCAATTCATGACCGCAGGGCTGTCCGAGGCTGCCGTTCCCTCGACGGTGCACTGTGATCACCTGATCCAGGCCAAGGTCGGCGCCGACATCGACCTCGGCGTGGCGATCGACACGAACAAGGAGGTCTACGACTTCCTCCGCTCGGTGTCGGCCAAGTACGGCATCGGGTTCTGGGGTCCGGGCTCGGGCATCATCCACCAGGTCGTGCTCGAGAACTACGCCTTCCCCGGCGGCATGATGATCGGCACCGACAGCCACACGCCCAATGCCGGCGGTCTCGGCATGATCGCGATCGGCGTCGGCGGCGCGGACGCGGTCGACGTCATGACCGGCTTCCCGTTCAACGTGCGTTGGCCGAAGGTGATCGGCGTCAAGCTCACAGGCACGCTCAGCGGCTGGTCGAGCCCGAAGGACGTCATCCTCGAAGTCGCCCGCGTGCTCACCGTCGAAGGCGGCACCGGCGCGATCGTCGAGTACTTCGGACCCGGCGCCGACTCGATCTCGGCGACCGGCAAGGCGACCATCTGCAACATGGGCGCCGAGATCGGTGCCACCACGTCGCACTTCCCGTACGACAACAACATGGCGCTGTACCTCAAGGCGACCGGCCGCGAGGCGATCGCCGACGCCGCCGACAGTGTGGCCGGCGAGCTCCGAGCCGACGACGGAGCGCTCTACGACCAGCTGATCGAGATCGACCTCGACGAGCTCAAGCCGCTGATCAACGGCCCGCACGCCCCCGACCGTGCGCACAGGGGCGGCGCCGCCGGTGTCGGCGCCGCTGCCCGGG
>JBGTIA010000724.1:0-3477 GCA_041745835.1 Ilumatobacteraceae bacterium
GGCGAGGCCGTCGCCGCCCCCGAGGCGCTCGGGCGGGCATCGAACAAGCCCCCGGCGATGCTCGGCGGAGGCGGCGGTCTCGTCGGCACGGCGAGCGACTACCTGCGTTTCGCCCACATGCTGCTGAATCGTGGCGAGCTCGACGGGGTGCGCCTGCTCGGCAGCCGGACGGTCGACTACATGACCCGCAACCACCTGCCGGGCAATGCCGATCTCGAGGCGTTCGGTCGCCCGCTCTTCGCCGAGACGAGCTTCGACGGCGTGGGCTTCGGACTCGGGTTCTCGGTCGTTCTCGACGCGGCGGTGAACAAGGTGCTGCGCTCGGAGGGCGAGTACTCCTGGGGTGGAGCGGCAAGCACGATCTTCTGGGTCGATCCGGCGAACGAGATCGTCGCGCTCTTCCTCACCCAGCTGCTCCCGTCGAGCACGTATCCCATCCGCTCCGAGCTCAACCAACTCGTCCAGCAGGCCCTCGTCGACTGAGCGTGACGCCAGGGTCAGACCCCCGGCGTCACGCTCACAGGAAGTTGGTCGCCGCTCAGAACAGCGTCGTCGAGAGAATTCGGTCGCACGCTGCTGCAAAGACGGCGTCGCGGTCGCCGAGCCAATCGAGATGATGGTTGGCTTCCAAGCAGACGAACCCGTGCAGTTGCGACCACCCCCCGATCGCTCGGGCTCGATTCCCGACTGACCACGCTTCGATGTCGACGCCCTGCTCCCCCGTGACCTCGGCGAGCGCCTCCGCCATCGGCAGGAGCACGGTGGCCTGCGCGCCGATGGTGGGGCCGCCGGCAGGGGCGACGTAGCCGGGCAACACGTCGGTGAAGACGAGGGTGAACCGTGCCGAGTGTCGGGTGGCGAATCGGCGGTAGCCAGCCATCGCCTGACGCGCTCGCTCGGTGGCAGGAGCCTGGCGGTCGACGCTGCGTGCGACTTCAGCCGCCATCTGCCCGTAGATCTCGACGATCAGTTCGGTGTGGAGCGCATCGAGACTCTCGAAGTAGGTGTACAGCGTGGACGGGCTGACGGCGACAGCTCGGGCGAGCGCTCTCCAGTTGACGGCAGCAGGACCGCCCTCGTCGAGTTGCGCGAGCGCCGCGTCGATGACGTCACGACGCAGCGCCTGTTGCTGCTGTTCTCGTCGGGTCATCGGCGCCACCGACGCATGGTACTCCCATTCCCGAATGGTGTTCGTCATGCGAACACTGTGACGAACGACCGATTGACGTTGTAGTCCATCGTCCGTACAGTGAACACTGTTCGAAATTCGAATGATGTTGACGGAGGAGAGCCAGATGAACGATCGACAACCCGACAGGGAAAACCCACGACACCGCACCCACGTGGTGCTCGGTGCCGGACCCGTCGGGCGCGCCGTCGTCGCCCGCCTCGTCGAGCACGGGATCACTCCGATCGTCATCACACGATCCGGCACCGACGTTCCCGGCGCGCGTGCGCAGCGAGCCGACATCTCCGATGCCGACCAGCTTGCAACCGCACTGGCCGGCGCCGATGTCGTCCACCAGTGCGCCCAACCCGCGTACCACCGATGGCCAGAGGAGTTCCCCGCACTCCAGGCTGCGGTGGTCGACGCCGTCGCCGTGTCGGGTTCGCTGCTCGTGGTGGTCGAGAACCTGTACGGATACGGACTGGTGCACGACGAGCTGACCGAGACGCTCCCATTGCGTGCCACGACCAAAAAGGGGGCCGTCCGAGCACGCATGCATCTCGAGCTGGTCGAGGCGCACCGAACGGGCCGAATCCGGATGGTCGTCGCCCGAGCATCGGACTTCGTCGGGCCGCACGTCGACGGTTCCGCCTACGGGGAACGATTCATCTCCCAGGTGCGCGCCGGTCGCAAGGTCGACGTCCTCGGCGACCCCGACGCCCTCCACTCGGTGACGTTCGTGCCCGATCTCGCTACTGCGATGGTCAGGCTCGCCGACCAGCCGGATTCGTGGGGTCGCGCCTGGCACGTCCCGAACGCGTCGGCGGTCACCCAACGCCAGTTGGTCGAGATCGCCGGGCGCGCAGCGGGAACCCAGCCGACCATCCGTCGTGTCCCGCGCTGGCAACTCAAGGCGATCGGGATGTTCTCGACCCCGATGCGCGAGATCGTCGAAATGGCGTACGAATTCGAGCACGACTTCGTCGTCGACCACCGCGACTACGCCGACCGCTTCGGTGACCACGCGACACCGATCGACGAGGCGTTCGCTGCGACGTTCCGCCTCGTGGTCGATGGCGCAGCGTGACCGTGACGAGTTGCCGCCGCTGATTACAACACGGGTCAGACCCGCGATGTAATCGGCGTCGCGTTCACAGGGTGTTGGTGATGGCGCCGGTCTCGGCGCCCTGCACGAGCTTGGCGTACTTGCCGAGGACACCGGTGGTGTAACGCGGCGGGTTCGGGGTCCAGCCGTCACGGCGGGCTGCCAACTCGCCGGTGTCGACGAGCAGATCGAGTGACTTCGTCGGCACATCGACGCGGATCAGGTCGCCGTCACGCACAAACGCGATCGGACCACCGTCGGTCGCCTCCGGAGCGACGTGGCCGATGCAGAATCCCCACGTGCCGCCGGAGAACCGGCCGTCGGTGATCAGGGCGCAGTCCGAACCACGACCGGCACCCTTGAGTGCACCGGTGATCGCCAGCATCTCGCGCATTCCCGGTCCGCCCCGAGGTCCTTCGTAGCGGATCACGATCACGGTGCCGGGCTGGATGTCACCGGCGAGGATCGCCGCCATCGCGAACGACTCATCGTCGAACACGCGCGCCGGGCCTTCGAACTGCATCTGGTCGTCGGACAACCCCGCCACCTTGACGACGGCACCCTTCGGCGCGAGCGACCCGGTGAGGATGTTGATGCCGCCGCCTGCGTGGATGGGGGCGTCGAGCGGGTGCACCACCACGCCGTCGGCAGCGGGCGGATCGATCTCGGCGAGGTTCTCGGCCATCGTCCGGCCGGTCACCGTCATCACGTCGCCGTGCAGCAGGCCCGCGTCGAGCAGCACCTTCAGCACGACCGGCACCCCGCCGACTCGATCGAGGTCGCTCATGTGGAACTTGCCGCCCGGCTTCATGTCGGCGATGTGCGGGACCTTGTCGGCGATGCGGTTGAAGTCGTCGAGGTCGAGCGCAACACCGGCCTCGTTCGCCAATGCCAGGAGATGGAGTACGGCGTTCGTCGAGCCGCCGAGCGCCGACGTGACGGCGATCGCGTTCTCGAACGCCGGCTTGGTCATGATCTGACGCGGCGTGATCCCCAGCCGCAGCAGGTTGACGACAGCGGCTCCAGCGCGCTCGGCATCGCCCTCGCGCCGCCCGTCGATCGCCGGTGGCGATGCCGATCCCGGGATGCTCATCCCGATGCCCTCGCCGATCGAGCTCATCGTGTTCGCCGTGAACATGCCGCCGCACGCGCCCTCGCCAGGGCACGCACTCCGCTCGATGGCGGACAGCTCCTCGTCCGTGAT